>JACVCQ010000186.1 GCA_016741945.1 Chitinophagaceae bacterium | reverse complement strand
ACCCTTTGCGTTGTCTTTTCTTAAAGAATAATTCTCCATAGAATTCACGCTTAGATTCCATTTCATCGCTACGTGGATCAATGATGGGTAAATCAGTAATATCAATATTATGTTCTTCCGCAATTCGATTGATTTTAATAGGATCTCCCAATAAAATTGGATACGCTACACCTTCATCATAAATGATACTGGCTGCTTTTAATATTTTTTGATTATCAGCTTCAGCAAATACCAGTCGTTTAGGATCACGGCGGGCTTTATTTCCAATAACGCGTATCAATTGATTGTCTAATCCTAATCGCTTGTTTAGCTCTAGTACATACGCATCCCAATTTTGGATTTTCTTTTGTGCTACGCCACTTTCTACCGCCGCTTTGGCAACAGCTGGAGCTACTGTAGACAGGAGTCTTGGATCGAGTGGCTTTGGTATGATGTATTCCGGACCGAAAGACATATTAGTCTGGTTATACGCCATATTCACTATATCCGGAACAGGAGTTTTAGCCAGTTCAGCTAAAGCCTTTACTGCTGCCAGCTTCATCGCTTCATTGATTTGCGTAGCACGCACATCTAAAGCACCTCTGAAAATATAAGGGAATCCTAATACATTATTGACTTGATTTGGATAATCGGTTCTGCCAGTTGCCATAATAATGTCTTTACGAACCGTAATCGCATCTTCATATGTAATCTCCGGATCAGGATTTGCCATAGCAAATACAATTGGATTCTTCGCCATGCTTTTGACCATCCCCTGATTTCCCAAATTACCTACACTTAACCCTAAAAATCCATCCGCCTCTTTCATGGCTTTATCGAGGGTAATATCGGAACGCTTAATTGCAAATTTTCGACGTGTGGCATCCAAATCTGTTCTTCCTTCATGCAACACTCCATCTTTATCGAAAAGAATAAAATTTTCATACCGAGCTCCCAAAGCAACATATAATTGTGTACATGCCATTGCCGCCGCACCGGCACCATTTACAACAAAACGAACTTTCTCAATTCGTTTTTTCTGTAATTCAAGTGCATTCAATAATGCAGCCCCACTGATGATCGCCGTTCCATGCTGATCATCGTGCATCACCGGAATATTCATTTGTTGCTTAAGCTGCTGTTCAATATAAAAACATTCCGGCGCCTTAATATCTTCTAGATTGATTCCCCCGAATGTTGGCTCTAAAGCTTTCACAATCTGAACGAATTTCTCGGGATCTTTTTCGTTGATCTCAATATCAAACACATCGATGTCTGCAAATATTTTGAATAAGACACCTTTCCCTTCCATCACAGGTTTACTAGCTTCCGGACCAATATCACCCAGTCCCAATACAGCTGTTCCATTACTGATTACTGCCACCAGATTTCCTTTTGCAGTGTACTTATAAACTTCTTCTACATTATTGTGTATCTCTTTGCAAGGCTCTGCTACACCCGGACTATACGCCAATGAAAGATCTCTTTGGGTTTTAGCTTCTTTGGTGGGAATGACTTCAATTTTTCCGGGTCTGCCGCTTGAATGATATTCAAGTGCTTGTTCCTTCCTCAGATCTGTATTTTTAGCCATATTGTTCGTTTTCGTTACCGGCAACACATCGCTATTGAACAGCTGTTGTGTCACTCACTTCAGGGTCCGGTTCTTTGACCGGGCCATTGAGGGATTAGGGTGCAAAATACAATATAAATAAAAAACAGGCGGTTATTTCATAAAGCCAATTCTATTGCGGTTTTGTAGTGCTTTATACTCAGCTTGTTCATCCAGAATATTTTCAATGGCTTCATAGATCAACCCCAGTTGTTCTCCATGATTGGAAACTGATTTTCTGATCAGTTCTACCTCAGCTGCCAGTTCACTATACTGCATCATCATTTTCCGAACAGCAATAAATGCCCGCATAATGGCTATGTTCATTTGAATAGCATGCTCAGAGCTTAGCACACCACTTAGCATAGCAATGCCTTGTTCGGTGAATGCAAATGGAGGGTATTTGCTATGCTTTCCTTTACCATTTTCTAAGGACGCAAATTGCGTCCTTAGAAAATGGTACTCTTGTTGCGTCAACTCAAACATGAAATCAGGAGGAAAACGATCAATATTACGTCTGACAGATTCCTTCAAACGCTTTGTTTGTACTCCATATAATAATGCCAAATCAAAATCAAGCATGACTTTCTGTTCTCGAAGCGTGTGAATTTTATGTTGGATATGTATAGCGTCCAAAGCAAAGATTTTTGCTAAACTACCCGTAGCTAGCTTACAAAATGTCACTTGTTCTTCAATCGCGTATTAATTCCTATAAAAAACATTGTATTTACCGCAAATACTAGCCAACAGTCGCACCCAACCAAGCCATATTACCCATGCCGATTTCTATGGCACGTTCATCAATATCAAAGAGTGGGGTATGTACATTATGGATAATGCCCTTTACTTCATTACGAACACCCAACCTAAAAAAGCAACCGGGAATTACCTGAGTATAATAACCAAAATCTTCTGCTCCCATTCTCATTTCAGTTTCCAGTATATTTTCTTTACCCATGAATGCATCAGCCTGCTTCCATGCTGTTTCTGTAAAAACAGGATCGTTATCAACTGTAGGATATCCAATATCAATATGCAAATCAATTTCTCCCCCCATAGATTCCACCAAACCAATTGCATTTTTACGAATCAAATCATGTGCTTTAAACCGCCACTCTTCGTCCATTGCCCTGAATGTTCCCATGAGTTTTACTTCACTGGGAATAACATTGGTGGTATGTCCGCCTTGAATAGAACAAATCGACAATACAGAAGGAGATAATGGGTTTTTATTCCGTGAAATAACTTGCTGCAAACTCACAATCAGGTGCGATGCAATCAATACAGTATCGGCCGTTAAATTGGGAGAAGCTGCATGTCCACCCCTACCTTTAATAGTGATGTATATTTCATCTGCACTTGCCATTACTCTCCCTTTTCGAAAGCTTAATTTACCTGTCTCTAATCCCGGATGAACATGCAATCCAATAATACCTTGTGGCTTGGGATTTTGTAGAGCTCCATCACGTATCATATAACTGGCGCCCCCGGGATTTTTTTCTTCTCCCGGCTGAAATAATAGTTTTACGGTTCCTTCCCAGCTATCACGCAATTCATACAAAATTTTTGCTGCACCTAATAAAATTGAAGTATGTACATCATGACCACAGGCATGCATGATACCATCATTTTTTGAGCGATAGGGACAATCGTTTTCTTCTTGTATTGGCAATGCATCCATATCAGCTCTTAATGCAATGATGCGGCTCTCCGGGTTTTTACCTTTGATTAGACCAACAACGCCGGTAGTGGCCATCTCTGTAAACGCTATACCAATTTCTTTTAGTTTATGCTGAACAAAAGCAGATGTATTGAACTCTTGATAGCTTAATTCAGGATTTGCATGCAAATGCGAACGTACAGCGATGAATTCTGATGCGTATTGTTGTGCTAATTGTTTAATTTGTTCTTGAAGCATGTAATGGTAAGTTATTATTGCAGGAGTTCCTCCTCTTCTGTTAAAGTATATTCAATCACATCTTCTACTACATATACACCCTTGGGGTAAAATCGATTCAATGTTTTCCTGAATTGTTCTGCATCTTCCTTTTTCAAAAAATTACCAATTCGCACTTTGAACAAAGGTGATTGATAAGAAGTATAACTTTTTTGATCCGGGAAACGACTCAATAATTCTGTTTTGATCGCAAATGCCTGTTCTCTATTGGTAGTACTGATGACTTGAATACGATATCCTTTGTACTGGCCACTACTGGTCATCATAGCAGAACGTTTATTAATCTGCGCTTGTTTGGCAGTAAGTAAATCCAAACGAGGATCTTTTCTTACAATGATAGAATCAGAAGCCTGCAAGAAATGCATATACCCTATCCCTAATAAAAACAAAACAATACGCATAGTGGATGTTTTCAGAAAGTTAGTGAAATTCTTTTGCAAAGATACAAAGGGCTGTCTGTGAGGAAGAAGTTCATGGTTCGTTTAACAAATCAATAGCCTCCTTCAGCTTTTGCGCCTTGCACAATAGCTACACTGGCACTACAACCCAATCTGGTAGCTCCTGCATCGATCAATTGTTGTGCGAAAACATGGTCTCGAATTCCCCCGGATGCCTTGATTTGTACTTGTTCCGGAAGATGCAAACGAAATAGCTTCACTGCTTCAACCGTTGCCCCTTTTTCGGCATAACCGGTTGAGGTCTTGAGATAATCGATACCCGCAACTCCATATAACTCACAACACTTAATAATCTCATCATCGGTAAGTACGCCACTTTCTATGATCACTTTGATGACTTTATTTTTACTTTTAATTACCGGCATGATATGATTGATCTCATTCGCAAGATATACCCAGTCTCCATTTTTAATTGCTGAGATATTAATGACAACATCTAATTCGTCTGCCCCATCTACCATCGCCAAAACGATTTCCGCAATTTTGGCTTCTACTGCAGCATAACCAAAAGGAAAGCCGATTACAGTAGCTACTTTAACAACTGATCCTTCCAGGAATGACTTTGCTTTTTTTACAAAATTCGGTGGTACACATACAGCAGCAAATGAATATTGTTTTGCTTCTGCACAAAGCTTTTCAATATCCGAAATTAGTGTTGTCGGCTTAAGAATCGTATGATCGATGTGTGTATTAATCTTTGTCATATGCTTTTAGAACTTGATAGTCTTTTGATAAACGGAAGATCGCAATGAATACCATAAAAGCTGATAATACAAGCACACTCCAATACAATATGATTTTGGTTTTGGTTCTTTCCAATGACCATTTACCAATGACAATATCATATACAAGGACTTGACTACCAGTTCTCGTTATTCTCACTTTATCGTAATAAACATAGACAAATGGTTTTACACTCAACTCCTGTCTTAATTGATCACTTTCTTTTTTTGTAAGATCCTCAATATTAAATGTATGAATCTCCTCTTCCAGCTTGAATTTATATCCATAACGAGTAGTAATACCTCCGAATTTGCCTGATTTCTTTTTTTTATAAGATCCGTAAGTAAAATCAGCGATACGACCAGTAATAAATGGAAAAGATGAAAGCGGTCGATTGCTTTGCTTGCGAAAAATTACCAATGCTAATAAGAACATGATTCCAAAAAACAGTAAACTCCAGTTTATATAATGTAGTCTGAAAAAATTCGGTTGCATGATCAAATATAAAAGAAAAACCTCCCGTATTTGGGAGGTTTTTCTTTATAGATCTTTACCGTGACAAGCTTTGTATTTCTTGCCGCTTCCACAAGGACAAGGATCGTTGCGTCCTATCTTTGGTCCTGCAACAATGGGTTGTTGTTTTACCGGTGTTGGGTCATAATAATCATTTTCTGTTGGTGGCGCATCGATATCTTCTTTACTAGTACTGAGCTTACTCAAGTCAGTTTTTTGCTGACGTCCCTCACGCACTTCTTCACCTTCATTCAAAGGAATGCCTGCATGACAAAGGAACTGAACGATATTTACGTTCACTTCACTATCCATTTTCTTGAAGATGTTATAAGCTTCCATTTTATAAATCACCAATGGATCTTTCTGCTCTTATGTAGCTGTTTGTACACTTTGTTTCAGATCATCCATTGCACGTAAATGCTTTTTCCAAGCTACATACATCAATGCAGCCGTTACTGTTTTTTCTAAAACATTTACCAATTCACA
>JACVCQ010000185.1 GCA_016741945.1 Chitinophagaceae bacterium | reverse complement strand
TTTTACTATTAAGTGGTTATTTTAATTTTTTTAGCAAAAGATTCGTAGATTTTTGAATTAATATGCTAATTTTTGTCTAATACTATATTAAATACTAGTTAATCTTTGTACTGAGCTTTTACTTTTTGCCCTTAACTAGACAAGGGTTACAATTAGGTCCTCTAGTGATTCTTTTGTTGCTTCTCCTTTCGCTCTAAAATCCGGATAATTTGCTCTTAAGTACTAATATTACCATCTAACATTTCCAGCTGAATCCACTATTAATTTAAACTTTGCAGTAGAGTTACTAAGAAGCTCAACTTTTTGATTTGTTATACCAACATCTTTCGACTTAACTGTATCTGATTCGTCAGATATAACGAAAGTCACTTTTTTCTCTACTAAGGAAGCAACTGTCTTTTGGTTATAAATAGCAGGTCTCCATTTGGGGCCTTTAGTAATAATTCGTATTACTTCTTCCGCAGTACCAAATCCAGGATCCTCTTTTACTTTTAAATCTTTGATGATACCATTTGGCTGAACAATAAAAGTAACTTTAACAACATACTTACCTGCAGGTGCTCCATTATCAATAGGAATATCCCTATTAAGATTCTTTTGAAGATATTTTTGCCAAGCTATTTCTCCGCCAGTAAAATCTGCAGGGTGATCGATCCTTGTTGCTAATGTACTTGGTTGTATATTTTTGGGTTCGGCTTTTGAAGGATAATAATTCGCTGCATCCTTAACAAGTTTGTCAACTCCTTTCTCACCTGCAAATTTTCTGGCAAATTCATTCCTGCTTACAGGATCTTTTAAATCATACCCTTCAACCGTTGGAGGATCAGTATGCAAATACAATACTTTTACCACATTATGAATTGGTTTAGTATGAGAAATTGTAATCACATAATTCGGTGATCCATTTTCTTGTATCTCAGCCCTTTTAGTAGTTATTTGCACGATACTTTTTACCTCTTCATCTGTTAACGCTTTTATCGAAACAGGATCCTTAATCACAGTTATTTCTTGTATCATATCAGAATTCAATCTATTAAACTGATCATAGCTGATTCTTTTCCCATCTAGCAATAATAATAACCCTTCCGATGATTTATAAATATCCCGAAATTTGAGATAAGGGTTGTCAATTAATTTCAGTGATTGAAGATTCCCCACTTTATCCTCTTTAACTACTGCTTTATCAGCAACAAATTCAAAAGAAGAGCTTGTATTGCTTAGCATATCCAAATCAACATCTACTACTTTTATTTCTTTGTTTTTCTCTTTTACTGCTAAATATTGCTCAACACCCTGTAAAATGGATAAAGCCATTTTACTTTGATAAGACTCATCTTTTAATAATTTCAGTTCCTCTTTATTACTCATAAAACCAGTTTCAATTAAGACAGATGGGCACTTCAATTTTTGTAAAACATATACTCCTTTTTCACGCGATTTGATACCCAGAAAAGGATTAGCTACACTACTCATCATATTGCCTACCATATTTGCGAACTGATAATTATTTTCATAATCATAGGCCTTATCTTTTGAAGCAATATACAATTCCGCTCCTTTTGAAGGGTTTTCCTTTGTTTTGCCATGTAGAGATCTTATAGGAGGTGCATTGTTCGCATGCACAGAAATAAATAGATCAGGAGAAAATTGTTCTGCTATTTCTGCTACCTTAACTACCGTGTTAAATACATCGGTCTCTCTTGTCAATATCACTTTAATATTCGGGTTTGAATTTAACTCCTTGATTTTCTTTGCAAAAGCCAGACTCAAATCCGATTCTTTGGTTCCATCATATCCTTTTGCTCCAACGTCTTCTCCCCCATGACCCGGATTGATCACGATCGTATATGTTTTATTGAAGACAAAAGATTTAAAAGGTATAGCAGAGAAAGTCTTTTGGGGGTCACCAATAACATGGGCTCTAAAATCACCTACTACATTTTCAACCACCGATGCCACTGAAATAGGTTTATCGATCCTGGATTGTTTACTTCTAAAGGCAAATAGCACAATAAGTACTGCAAGCAGAGGTAATGCTACCAATCTGCGCAAATAACTAAATCTTGGGTTTTTATGATTCGTCAACATTTGTAACCTCCTTTTAATGGGTGAAAAAAAGAATGGATGCGTTAGTTCAAACTGTTGCTGCGGATATACTGCCGTCAACAACATTTTCGCTAATGCCGCCGTGTCACCATCACGTACCGATTGCTTATCTGCAATGAATTCGTGGATCATATCCATTTCTTTTTTTACTAACCAAAAGAAAGGATTGAACCAACCTGCAACCAATATCAACTGTATCAGCATCTTATCCACCGAGTGACGTTGCTGTACATGCGTGAGTTCATGTTGCAGGATCTGCTTACCCGATGCGCTTCGGATATCGATCTCATCATTCCAGAAAATATATCGGAAGAAGGAAAAAGGCGTCCCCTTTGCCTGTGTGATGATCAGAAATATGTCTTCAATTTGTCTGCACGGATTCTTTTTCAGCAATTGATAGATACGATACAATGCATGTAGCATCGTCATCAGCAAAAAAATACCTACTGAAAAATAAAGTAATGATATCAAGCTCTCTGTACCCCAATGAAATCCTTTTGATCTTACAACCGATTCCAACTCCGTATTATTATCTGCTACCACCGTCAAAAAACGAATCACTTGCTCGTTATCACCGAAGCTATTTGTCCACTGAATCTTGATTAAAGGAATGATCCAGGATAATATCGCTACACTTAACAAGTAAAAGCGATTGTATTGATGAAATCGCTTATTGCGTAATACTACCCAGTAATAACCCATCATGATGGCACTACACAATAAAACTTGCAGAAAATAATACGCAGTACTTAGCATACCTTATTTTTTAGCATTTTTAATTTCTTGTAATAACATTTCCAATTCACGAATACTAATATCCTTTTGCTTCACCATAAAGGATACCGCTTCACTAAAAGAACCTTCGAAATAGCCGTCCACTAATGTGCGTATCGTACTGGATGAATACTCCTCTTTCGATACCAATGGATAGTAACGGTGCATACGTCCAACCGGAGTGATGCCCACAAAACCTTTCTCCACCAATATTTTCAAAATGGTAGCCACCGTGTTCGAATGGGGTTTAGGTTCAGGCTGTAGCTCCAAACTATCTTTCAGGAATGCCTCTTCCAGTTTCCAGATGCTTTGCATGATCTGCTCTTCTGCTTTTGTCAATGGTTTCATGGGGTAAGTTTTAATGACAAAACAAACCTAAAACTAATTTTTTAGTTTTACAACTATTTTTTTAGTTATTCTGAAAAAAATTGTCAGAATGCCTCAGGGGAATGTATTTTGCGAGGGGTGAGTGAGTAGTGAGCAGTCAGTAGTGAGTAAGCTGTCGTATCACTCACTATTCACCACTCACTATTCACTATTCACTACATCACATGAAATACTACCTCATATCCGGTGAAGCCAGTGGCGATTTACATGGCAGTAACCTTATTAAGGAGTTACAAAAAGAAGACCCAAACGCAGACATTCGTTGTTGGGGTGGTGATTTAATGGCAGCAGCCGGAGCTACCCTCGTGAAGCATTACAAAGATTTAGCGTTCATGGGTTTTGTAGAAGTCATCAAAAACCTACCCACCATTTTACGCAATATCAAATTTTGCAAAGAAGATATAGCAGCCTATCAACCCGATGTTTTGGTATTAATCGATTATCCTGGTTTTAACTTAAGAATTGCTGAGTGGGCACACAAACAAGGCTATAAAGTAGTGTATTATATCTCTCCACAAGTATGGGCATGGAAAGAAAACAGGGTAAAGCAAATGAAACAATGCATTGACCTGATGCTTTGTATTCTCCCTTTTGAAAAAGATTACTATAAAACCAAATGGAATTGGGAGGTGGAATATGTGGGACATCCTTTGGTGGAAGTGGTGGAGAGGAAGAAAAAGTTGACAGTGGATAGTTTACAGTTGATAGGGAAGGAAGCAAAGTTGACAGATCAGAGTTTACAGTTGACAGGAGAGAATACAGAGACTTCAACAACACTGTCAACCGTTAACCCTCAACTGTCAAGTAACATCATCGCACTCCTACCCGGTAGCCGAAAGCAAGAAATTGCCAAAAAACTACCTATCATGTTGAGTGTAGCTTCATATTTTCCTGAATACACATTTGTTGTAGCAAAAGCACCCGGTCTGGAAGATGATTTTTACACTCCTTTCTTGAGTACAGCTACCAATGTAACCAGCGTTCGTAATCAAACCTATGATCTATTGATGAAAGCGCATGCAGCACTCGTAACCAGTGGTACTGCTACGCTTGAAACAGCATTGTTTGCTGTGCCGGAAGTGGTTTGTTATAAAGGGAATAATATCAGTTATCAAATTGCTAAGAGACTGATCCACATCAAATACATATCTCTGGTCAATCTCATCATGAATAAAGCCATCGTGACAGAACTAATACAACATGAACTTACCACTGAAAATCTAGTAAGAGAATTAAAACTAATTACGCAGAGTACAGATCATCGTCAAAAAATGATTGATGATTATTTAGCATTAAAGGCGCTTTTATCTAAGGGCGGCAATGCTTCAACACATGCTGCAAAACAAATCATCAAGCTAATATCCTGATCAATCGATGAGTTTCAGGAGAATACTGTTTCGGTCATATGACTTCAATCTATCCAATTCTTTATTGATTTTAGTTTGCCACTTTACCAATCGATTCCGGTCATTGATGTACAAAACATCCTGATCGAACTGCTCATCCATTTTATTTCTGGCAATATTGATAGAATCGCCAAGTAGCTTTACTTCTTTTTCAAAATTATGATTCCTAAAATCACGTGTATACAATAACCCGATAAATAGCCTTTTGTGCAATTCTGCTATATCAAAGTGAATTTGCTCATGTTGTAATAAATCCAAATTCGTATTGTTTTTTGTCCAGGAAGCTTTCTTAAGAAAAATATTAGAAAAATCAAACCTTGCAAGTCCTTTGAAGAAGGTTACAGTGTACCTTATTTCCGCGTGAGTAAGTGCTGCGTAATGAGATCGTTTATCAGGGATCCCTTTAAAATCAGACCATTTTAACTCTGCACCTGCATTCCAAACTAAAGTGTCCTGTTGCGCATGAACAACAGGGTTTGAAAATAGAAGCAGAAAAAAAAGAATGAATAGATACATCAAAGTCTGCTAAAAGACGATCATCAGCCTCTAAATAAAGGAAGAATTACCAACTTAAAAATGATCACTAATACCGCAAGAATGAACATAATCAGAGATATCCTGTTCATGCCATGCATGTACTTCATCCATTGAGTACGTGGTTCATTGGGATCTTTTTTTCTTAGATAAAGATATTCTGCCATTTGTTTTAGAATGCCCATAGTTCTAATTTAAACAAAAATAACAAGTCTAAATGGATTTGGTTCTGCAAACCTTAATCAGATAGATTTGTAATACCTCAGATGCTATTGCCATGAAAAAATCAATACTTGTCATCAGTTTGTGTGTTGTATCTCTTTTCTGTAAAGCCCAGCTTAACATCAATAAGATAGATATCGTTAGAGACAGTTTTGGCATACCCCATATTTTCGCTCCTACCGATGCTGAAGTGGCATATGGATTGGCATGGGCACATGCTGAAGACGACTTCGCCACCATTCAACAGTCGTATATGTCGGGTAATGCCATTTTAGGTGCCTACAAAGGTAAAGAATGTT
>JACVCQ010000184.1 GCA_016741945.1 Chitinophagaceae bacterium | reverse complement strand
CCCCAGTTATTACTTCCATTGTTTTTAACCGGTACAACCGGTACTGTTGTTGTATTGAAACTATTTGTTTTACCTAAATAAAGAGAATCAACATCTGAGGGTGGGGTTACCGATACAGCAGGAGTAGGATATACTGTTCCTTTGGGAATGATTGGATCTAGAGAATCCTGAACATTGGTGAATAACTGATCAAAATCTTCATAACCGAAATAGTTTTTAGCATTGGTCATTTGCAGATCACTGCTGATACCTCTTCCGGTAAGGTCGTATGACATGAACATCAGAAACAGATAGGTTTTGAAAGGTGTCCATTCTTCAGGTTGATAATCCAGTAATTTATATTCGAATGGAATTTCATGAGGTTCTAATGATTGAATATAATCATTCACCCCATTGGCATATGCTTCCATGGCGGTTTGGATATCTTTATTCCTGGATGCTTCCCGCATGGTTTTTTCTGCGGCATATACCATTCCCATTCTTCTGAAATACTTATCTGTATCAATTCTATCAGGTCCAACGATCTCACTTAGTCTTCCTGCAGCTACATGAGTTTGAAATTCCATCTGCCATAATCGATACTTTGCATGTAGGTACCCTTGTGCATAATAAGCATCTGCATCATTCTCTGCATAGATATGAGGCACCAGCCGCTCATCTATCAAGACTTCCACTTTAGACCTGATTCCTGTCAATGTAATCTCTCCACCATGGGATGCATCTGAAGGCTCTGCATTTTGCCAGAAACCTTTTTGTGGTGAGAGAAAATAACCCAAACGGGGTGTTTTACTACCGCTTACCGGCAGTTGCGTATTGAGTGTTACAACAAGTCCGGCTGTACAGATAGCCGAAACCAGCATGGGGACAATTCGCATGGCATCAATTTATGCAATGAATTTAAGGGATTTTGGGATATGGTTGTTGTAACAACTATAGATAAGAATGCAAATAATGCTATAAAAAGGTCTGATATGCTGATTTGCTTTTAAACCTACTCCAATTCGTTTGGTCATACCCAAAAGCCCTGATATGAAAAAAGCCCTGATTACCGGTATGCTGATCGCATCGATCACCTTACTGCAATTCTGTAAAAGCAAAGACAGTACAGTACCCGTTTATGAATCTGTTACCAATACTTTTGGTTCCAACATCAATCTAAATCAGCTTGAAAATTATTCAAATCAAGGAATACCGGCTTATATTACCAGAGATAATACAGGAGGAAACCCGATCACCAACGCAAAAGCAACGTTGGGGCGTGTTTTGTTTTATGACAAAAATCTAAGTATTGATAATACGATATCCTGTGCTTCTTGTCATCAGCAAACATTCGCTTTTAGCGATACTGCTATTGCCAGTAGAGGTGTAAGTGGAGGGCTTACGGGAAGACATTCTATGCGTTTGGTCAATGCTCGGTTTGCTGCTGAGGCTAAATTTTTCTGGGATGAAAGAGCGGGTACTTTAGAATTACAGACCACTCAACCCATACAAGATCATGCTGAAATGGGTTTTAGCGGACAGAATGGTAGACCTGCCATTGGGGCATTGCTTACCAAACTACAGGGTATCAATTATTATCAGGATCTATTTCAGTTTGCCTATGGCAATACCACAATCACTGAACAGAAATTACAGGAATGTTTGGCGCAATTTGTTCGAAGTATTCAATCTTTCGATTCAAAGTATGATGTAGGACGAGCACAAGTTAATAATGACAATCAAAACTTTCCCAATTTTACTGCACAAGAGAACCAAGGTAAGAATTTATTTCTTGCGCCTCCCGTCTTTGATCAAAATGGTATCAGAACAACGGGTGGATTAGGTTGTGGTGGTTGTCATAGAGCCCCAGAGTTTGATATTGATCCCAATAGTGGTAATAATGGTATCATTGGAAGACTCAATGCAACCGGAATAGATGTGAATAATACAAGAGCTCCATCACTCAGAGACTTAGTGAATCCATCAGGCTCACTCAATGGCAATATGATGCATACCGCTTCTATTAATAGCCTGCAGGCAGTGATCGGACACTATGGTAATATCAATATTGCACCAGGTAATAATAGATTGGACCCCAGATTAAGACCTAATGGCAATGGTCAACAATTGAACCTTACAGCAGCGGAAGTGAATGCAGTCATGGCTTTTTTAAGAACATTAACGGGAACAAATTTATATACAGATAAGAAATGGAGTAACCCATTCAAATGATTGCGGCCATATTGATCAACTCAAATGAGTAATCAAAGCTTGGACCTCTTCTATGGTATTGAAGGAGTGTAATACAATGCGTAATCGCTCCTTTCCTTCCGGTACGGTAGGATACAATATTGGACAAATATCGAAATGATGTGCTTGTAATTGCTCTGCCAATGCTTTCACTACCGTATTTCCCGGAACAACTACACCTTGTATGGGTGTATTGGATACCAATTTTTCATAACGAACTGTTACAGACTGAAAATGTTGGATCAAGTGTTCTAATTGTTGTCTCTCTTTTTTCATTGTTGGAAATAGATCATATGATCTACTGATCATCGCAACTGCATGTTCAGGCAAAGAAGTAGAATACATCAAACTTCTGGCAAAATTGATGAGATAGGTTTTTAGTTGATTGGAACCTAGTACAACTGCTCCGTGACAACCACAAGCTTTTCCAAATGTATGGATACGTGCGAAGACCTTGGAATCATACCCTAAATGCTGTACTAACCCTTCTCCATGATCACCGATTACTCCGGTTGCATGTGCTTCATCAATCATCAAATGCGCCTGGTACCGATCTGCCAAGGTCACCAATGCGTCTAATGGACAAGTATCTCCATCCATACTAAACACTGATTCAGTAACAATAAAAATGGTTCCGGTAGCTTGTTTCAATTTTGATTCAAGATCATTCAGATCATTATGTGCGAAAGAAAAAGAACGTGCAAAAGACAATCGTATTCCATCCCGTATAGATGCATGAGACAGATAATCGTATAAAATCGTGTCTCCTTTTTGTGGTACACTAGACAGTAATCCAAGATTGGCATCATAGCCTGAATTAAAGATCAATGCCGCTTCTGCTTGATGAAAGGTGGCAATCTTTTGTTCTGTTTCATTGATCAATGGATAATTACCTGCTAATAATCTGGAGCCCATAGAACCGGAACACATTTGCACCTCATCTCTATTCAACAAATGATGAGTAGCGATTCCCAAATAATCATTGGAACAGAAATCAATGGCACCGGTATGTTGCTGCAACTGTCTGAGCGACTGCTTAGCTACACGTTCATCCAATTTCCGACGGAGAAAATCATCAGCATACATAAAAGTAAAACTAAGGCAAAAAGAAAATCTAACCGCTGCAAGTATTTACTTTGTAGCTGAAATGATAGTGAATGGAATTATCTGAACATACAAAGAATATACTTGGACTACAATTACCCACCGATCCACGTTGGGTAGATTTGGCTAGCATTCGTTTGGAAGATATTCTTACCGATCATGCATATTGTGAGCAAAAAGCTGCACTGACCTGTATTTCATTGATTCAACGTTATTCTCAGCGCGTTGAACTCGTAAAACAGCTCTCTCCCATTGTTACCGAGGAATGGGGACATTTCAGATTGGTTTTACATGAATTGCATAAACGTGGTTTACCATTAGGTACCCAACGAAAAGATCTCTATGTTAATAAACTGATTGAGTTTCAGCAAAAAGGCGGCAGTGAAGAAGGGCGTTTTCTGGATCAATTATTGACAATGGCACTCATTGAAGCCAGAAGTTGTGAGCGTTTCAAAAGACTGAGTGAAGGATTGCAAGATGAATACCTTCGTAATTTTTATCGACGTTTTATGGAAAGTGAAGCCGGACATTATACTTTATTCATTGAATTGGCTGAATTATATATCGATAAAGAGAAAGTACGTAAGCGTTGGAAAGAGTGGCTGGATTATGAATCAAGAATCATGCAGGATCTAGAACTCCGAGGAGATCGAATACATTGATACCCTTACTTGTGCAAGCAAGATGCTAAATAAGCAATCTCTTCTTTCCAGCTAATGTATGGATATTGTTTCTCCATTTGTATGGCTTTATGCAGATAAGTTTGTACAAACTGTTGGTGTTGCTGAGTGGACGGATTAAATGGTTTATGCTGTACAGCTAATCGAATGGGCTCAATTTCTTTTAAAACTGCTTGGGTCTCTTCCGACATACATGCATTAACTAGTTTCTCCCATACATATTGGGTGGCATGATAGTTTGGATGAACGAGATCTTCGGCATAAAATCTGTAATCACGTAAATCATCAATCACCAATTCATAAGCAGGGAAATAATACAATCGATCAAATTTCTCTACCAGATGATGCACTGCCTGAATTAATACGGCTTTGCTCTTATTGTTTTCAATAACACCTTCGCGCAGATGTCTAACCGGACTGATGGTAAAGATGATTTGCAGTTTAGGATTGAAGTGAAAAAGTCGATGTATCATGTGGTCCAACATGCTCAAAACTTCTTCTATAGTCAATAGTTTTTTAGCAAACCAATCAGCAGGTGCTTTGTGATTATTGGCAGCTACTGCAGTTTTTTTTGCATTGGCTGCTTTTTCAGTTAAGGTATATACCCATGCAGAACCCAATGTGATCATGATTTGATCAGCATTTTTCAAAAACTGATGCGCTTGTGCTGTGGATTGATTGATTTTCTGCAAAGCATCTTCCGGTGTGATACCTGAGTAACGACTATGGTGTTTCCAACTATGCCAGCTTTCATTTAGCAGAAATAGATCAGCACTTGTGAAAACTTTTTCCTCAATGTATTGTGTGATGGCTTCAGATACACTTACCGGATTGAATAAAATACCGTTTGGATTTTCCAGTACGGTAAACTTATATCTGGATAGTTTCTCTCCGATATTCTCAGTAAAGCAAGAACCCATCAACATTAATTTTTGCTGATGATGAATTAATTTCTCAGGTGGTTGAATATCAAATTCGTAATGAAACTTCATATTTATTTATTGAAACACTTGTAGTGCCATACTGCTACTTTGTATCAACGCTTCTTGATGTAATTCTTGTAATAATTTTTTTGACTGAAAATAAGGAATCATTTTTTCCGTATCCATATTGCCTACCAAATCATCCTGCGCCATTGGACAACCCCCAATGCCCTTCATTGCACCATCAAATCGTTTACAGCCCGATTCAAAGGCTGCTGACAATTTGGCTTCCCAATTAATGGCTGTTGAATGCAAATGAACTCCAATAGTAGTTGCGGGATATTGTGGGATGAGTGTAGTTAATGCAAAACGAATCTGTTCCGGACTAGCCAAGCCAACCGTATCCGCTAGAGAAATGATTTCAATACCTTCTTTAACCATCACTTCCGTCCAATGAAGCAAAATATCTTCATTGTATACGTCTCCGTATGGATTCCCAAATCCCATACTCAGGTATACAACCAATTCCTTGTTGGTTTTTAAACACAGTTCCTGAATGGCTTTAATTCTATCCATGCTCTCTTCCATGGTGCTATTCGTATTCCTTTGCTGAAAAGTAGGAGAAAGAGAAAAAGGAAAACCCAGATAACTAATCTCGTCATATACAATAGCTTCTTCTGCTCCACGCTGATTAGCGATGATGGCCAATAATTTAGTAGCACCATTCCATTCCAATTTTGGAATCACTTCTTTGGTATCCGCCATTTTTGGAAGGCCTTTGGCGGATCACAAATGT
>JACVCQ010000183.1 GCA_016741945.1 Chitinophagaceae bacterium | reverse complement strand
AACTGGGGCTGTATTCCTACCAAAGCATTGTTAAAAAGTGCTCAAGTATATGAATACCTGAAACATGCCTCTAATTATGGCATCAATGCAACCGGTACCCACGATTTCGGTGGTGTTATCAAACGTAGTCGTGGTGTTGCGGATAAAATGAGTAAAGGTGTTCAGTTCCTGATGAAAAAGAATAAGATCGATGTCATCATGGGCTATGGTAAAGTGCAGTCAAAAGGAAAAGTGGAAGTAACTGCAGCAGATGGCAGCAAACAAATTGTAGAAGCAAAATATATCGTGATCGCCACCGGTGGTCGCAGCCGTGAATTACCAAATTTGAAACAGGATGGTAAAAAAGTAATCGGTTATCGCGAAGCGATGGTATTACCTGAACAGCCTAAGAGCATGATCGTTGTAGGAAGTGGTGCGATAGGTGTTGAATTTGCTTATGTATACAATAGCATGGGTACCAAAGTAACCATCGTTGAATTCATGCCTCGTATTGTTCCGGTAGAAGATGAAGATGTTTCTAAAGAACTAGAGAAGCAATACAAAAAACAAGGCATTGAAATCATGACCAATGCTTCTGTTGAATCAGTAGATACTTCAGGTGCCGGTGTAAAAGCACAAGTGAAAAAACAAGATGGTTCTATCGTTACCCTCGAAGCTGATGTAGTATTGAGTGCAGTAGGTGTGGTAGCTAATATCGAAAATATTGGTCTGGAAGAAAATGGTATCAAAACAGAAAAAGGAAAGATCATCGTTGACAAATACCAGCAGACCTCTTTAGCAGGTGTTTATGCAATTGGTGACTGTTCACCCGGACAAGCACTCGCTCACGTTGCTGCCAAAGAAGGTATCAATGCTGCAGAGCATATGGCTTATTTAGAGAAAAAACACCATCACTTACCGGAAGCGATTGATTATAACAATATCCCAGGCTGTACGTATTGCATCCCTGAAATTTCAAGTGTGGGTTATACTGAGAAAGCAGCGAAAGAAGCGGGATATGAAATCAAGGTAGGTAAGTTTCCATTTGTAGCGAGTGGTAAAGCCAGTGCTGCAGGAGCTACCGAAGGTTTTGTAAAAGTGATCTATGATGCGAAGTATGGTGAATTCTTAGGATGTCATATGATCGGTTACAATGTTACTGAAATGATTGCTGAAGCAGTTGTTGCACGTAAACTCGAAACCACTGCACATGAAATTCTGAATGCAGTGCATCCACACCCAACCATGAGTGAAGGCTTGAAAGAAGCAACAGCTGCGGCTTATGGGGAAGCGATCGATATTTAGGAAATTTAGGATGTCTGATTGATATTTTTTTTGAGTGATGCCGGATGTTTTATCCGGCATCTTTTTTTGTTTTCAACTGTCATATTTGCTAAAAATTATAAACGATCCATTTTCATGTTGAATGGGAGGGGAATTGTATGGGGAAACTTCATTTTTGTTTGGAAGAAAAACTTTAACTTAAAGGGATTTTTCCAGACAGACCTATCCTCAATTACCATACATTAAAATCACTATATGGCTAAGATTACACTAAAAGTCAATAAGAAAGAACATACCATTGATGCCGATCCCCAAATGCCGCTCTTATGGGCTATCCGCGACATCGTTGGATTAAAAGGAACCAAATATGGATGCGGCGTTGCACAATGTGGTGCCTGCACGGTTCATATGGAGGGGCAACCGGTTCGTTCTTGCTCTATCCCTGTGATCGGTGCCGCGAATAAGTCCATCACCACCATCGAAGGGCTATCAGATGATAACTCACATCCGGTTCAGGCTGCCTGGATAGAAGAACAGGTGCCGCAATGTGGGTATTGTCAGTCCGGACAAATCATGGCGGCCGTTGCTTTATTACAAAAGAAAACTTCACCCACAGATGCGGATATTGATGCAGCCATGCAAGGACATATTTGCAGATGCGGTACCTATCCAAGAATACGGGAAGCCATTAAAAAAGCTTCCAAGAAAATGACTGTAAAAGGGTAGTACCTACATTATTCAACCACAACAATGACCAATCATGGAACCAAAAGATATTTCAAGAAGAAAATTCATTAGAGCCACTGGCTTATCAGCCACAGCGCTCACACTGGGGTTTAATTTTTCCGGTGAATCCAAAGCATCTACCATTATCAAAGGAGAAGATGCAGAGAATTATGGCGTATCGCTGAATTCATGGATACACATAGATACCAATGGTAAAGTCACCATCGTGAGTCACCGCGCTGAAATGGGACAAGGTGCTTATCAGGCCATTCCTCAAATGATTGCAGAGGAATTAGAAGTGAATCTCGATGAAGTCAATATCATTTTCGGAAAAGGGGATACTGTAAAATATGGCAATCAGATTACCGGTGGTAGCTCTACGGTGCGCGGCACCTACAAGAATTTATCGAAGTTGAGTGCCAGTGCTCGTGAAATGCTGATCACGGCTGCTGCAAATAAATGGAGTGTTCCTGCCGCAGAATGTTATGCGGAAGCCGGACATGTGATCCATCGTCCATCCGGTAAAAAAATGCATTATGGGGAGTTGGTAGTAGATGCTTCAAAACTGGAAGCACCGAAAAATGTGCAACTGAAAAAAATCGAGGATTATAAATTGGTTCGAAAGCCACTTCCTCGTCAGGATACGCCACTCAAAACAAATGGTACGGCTGTTTTTGGTATTGACAAGACATTACCCGGCATGTTATATGCCATGGTAGAACGCAATCCGCGTTTGAGAGGGAAAGTGAAATCGTATGATGATACAGCAGCTTTGAAAGTACCCGGTGTGAAAAAGATATTCAAGGTCACGATGAAAGTATTTGATACTGATCGTGAGGGTGTAGCTGTTGTTGCAGAATCAACCTGGGCTGCAATGCAAGGACGTAAAGCATTAAAAGTAGTGTGGGATGATACAGGTTTTGATTTTGTGAACACGGAAGACATCTACAAAAAAATGAAAGCGGAGTTACAATCCAAAGAAGGATTATCTGCCAAAAAACAAGGTGATCCCGATCCGATTTTAGCACAGCAAAAAACCAAATTGGATGTCGTTTACGAAACACCCTATCAAGCCCATGCTTGTATGGAACCTTTGAATTGTGTGGCGCATCATAAAGGAGACTCGATTGAGATTTGGGGACCTATTCAAGCGCCTGATTGGGTGCAAGGTGATATCAGTCAGAAGATGGGCGTGAAAAAAGAAAATGTGATCGTGAATATGACTTTCCTTGGAGGTGGTTTCGGTCGTAAAGCATTTTTAGATTTCACACATGAAGCCTGTTTGATTTCAAAAGAAGCAGGAGCTCCTGTTCAGGTAATCTGGACAAGAGAAGATGATATGACGCAAGGACCTTTCCGTCCGGGAGTGAGTTACAGAGCGGAAGGTGCTGTGAATAATGGAGAGATCAGTGCGATCAAGTTCAGATTGTGCGGACAGAATATTGGACATTGGCTGGGTAGTAAAAAAGATGTGCCGAATGATAGTGTGTTGGAAGGTTTTCAACCACATTATTTTGACAGTATCAAAAATATCAGCTTCTCAGATGTACCCTTTGAAACGCCTATTCCGATTATGTGGTGGCGTTCAGTTTATGCATCTACCAATGGTTTCGCTTATGAAAGTTTTATGGATGAACTCGCTATTGCAGCAGGGAAAGATCCTTTGGCATTCAGAAAGCAATACCTTAAAAGTGATCGTTGTCAAAAAATATTGGATAAGGTAGAACAGGTGTCAGGATGGAAGAACAGAAAACCCAAACAAGGTTATGGTGTAGCGATCACAGAATGTTTTAGTAGTACGGTGGCGCAAGTGGTGAAGGTATCAAAAGATGCGACGGGTAAAATCAAAATCGATAAAGTATGGGCGGTGATCGATTGCGGATGGTATGTAAATCCGGATACGGTTCGTGCGCAAGTAGAAGGTTCTATCGTGATGGCATTGGGTGCAGCCACCAATCATGAAATTCATTTCAAAGATGGGTTAACGGTAGAGAAAAATTTCAATACTTATCGCATGCCGAAGATAAATGAGATTCCATCCATTGAAGTGATTATTATGGATAACAATGAAGATGCAGGTGGTGTTGGAGAACCCGGATTGCCACCATTTACTCCGGCATTGACCAATGCCATTTATGATTTAACAGGAAAACGAATCAGAAAACTACCCTTTGATCTCGCAAAGGTTTGATCGGATTTATTTTGATAATTTGCAGGTATGAAAAAGAAGATATCCATTGTCACAGTTGTATGTTCCATGGTCATCATTGGTAGCAGTTTTATACAAAGTGAAACACAAAAAAGTATTACAAGAGGAAAAGAAGTATATGGATTGTATTGTCAGAATTGTCATATGGAAGATGGGGCCGGCATACCGGAAGTAAATCCGCCTTTGGCAAAAGCTGATTATATGAAAAGACCTTCTAAAGATTTAATCAATGTAATACTAAAAGGTTCTACGGCTAGTTTAACAGTGAATGGTAAAAAATATGTAGGCGCCATGCCTGCACAGGAATACCTCAGTGATGAACAGATTGCTGATGTATTGAATTATGCAAAAAACAGTTGGGGCAATAAAATTCCGGGTGTTATTACACCTGCGTTGGTAAAAGCGCAGCGTAAGTAATGTATTCGTATTGTTATCGAGGAGTTTGATCATGCAAGAAATCATTTCGATTATAAAATCGTATCAACAAGCAGTTGCAGAAGGTAAAAAAACAGCCTTGGCAACAGTCGTGCATGTTGAAGGCTCATCTTACAGAAGACCGGGTGCCCGCATGCTGATTACAGAAGATGCCGAAATCACAGGATCAATCAGCGGTGGGTGTTTGGAAGGGGATGCTTTTCGCAAAGCTTTGCACGTTATTCTTTCTGATAAAGCCATGTTGGTGACCTATGATACAGCCGATGAAGATGATGCCAAATTCGGAATGGGACTGGGTTGTCAGGGTGTGATACAAGTATTGATAGAGCCGCTGCAAGGAGAAAGAGGCGTTACTATCATGGAACTCTTACAAAAGGCAACTGATTCCAGACAATATGCCTCATTGGTGACTTTCTTTTCCATGAGTGATAAAAAAGCACCACAATATGGTTCTGTTTATCTGTATGCTGAAAATAATCAAAGCTTTGGCGTGCTGCCTATTGTATCGAAAGATATGATTGATGCAGAAGCCAGACAAGTCATCGAACAGCGACGATCATCTTTCAAGAAATATTTGATTGATCAGCAAGAAATCATTGTATTTACAGAACTCATGCAACCTCCTGTATCGTTGGTGGTAGTGGGTGCAGGTAACGATGTGATTCCTGTGGTAAAAATGGCTGAGATGTTAGGGTGGCAGTCTACTGTACTCGATGGAAGACCCATGTATGCTAGCAGAGAACGATTCCCAATGCCCTCATGCCAAGTGTTTCATAGCAAAGCCGATCAAATATTGGAGCGTGTACAAATAGATGCAAGAACCGTATTTGTATTGATGTCGCATAATTATAACTATGATCTTGCGGTATTGAAAGTATTACTCAATCACCCCACAACTTATATTGGCGTATTGGGTCCTCACAAGAAAATGAAAATGATGATGGATGAACTAGCGGAAAATGGTATCGAGCTAACTGACAACCAAAAAGAAGCCATTCATGGTCCGGTTGGTTTGCATATTGGTGCAGAAACAGCAGAAGAGATCGCAGTATCCATCATCGCCGAAATACAAGCCAAGCTTACATCTACGGATACACGTCCGCTCAAAGAAAAGCAAGATGCGAT
>JACVCQ010000182.1 GCA_016741945.1 Chitinophagaceae bacterium | reverse complement strand
TCAAATTTCTCAATGCTTCCGCAAAGGCTGACACGGATATATTTTTTTCCCGCCTCACCAAAAATACCACCGGGCGTAATGAATACAGCAGCTCCGTATAATACACGATCACTCAATTCATATCCATCTTTAAACGTATTCGGAACTGCTGCCCAAACAAACATACCTACCTGATTTTTTGAATAGGTACAGTTCAACAAAGACAATAACTCAAATACTTTTTCTCTTCTTTTTGCATAGATGTAGTTAATACTGTCATACCAATCTTTCCCTAAGCTAAGTGCTTTTGCGGCGGCTAATTGAACAGGTAGGAACATGCCACTATCCATATTACTTTTGAAACGAAGCACTTCATCGATCCTCTCCTTAGCACCACATAACATACCTACTCGCCATCCTGCCATATTAGAACTTTTACTGAGTGAGTTCAGTTCCAGTACCACTTCTTTTGCACCAGATACACTTAAAAGACTAGATGGCTGATCATTCAGAATAAAACTGTAAGGATTATCATGACAGATCAATATGTTATGTTGTTTTGCAAAGGCAATCAATGAAGCATAAAAATCAACAGAGGGTATTTGTCCAGTAGGCATATGCGGATAATTCACCCACATCAACTTGACTTTAGAAAGATCCCTTTGGGCGAGTGCTTCCAGATCAGGTTGCCATTGATGTGATTCTGATAACTGGTAAGTAATGGGTATGCCTCCTGCTAGTTTCACAGCACTACTGTAAGTAGGATACCCTGGATCCGGTATCAGCGCTTCATCCCCTTTATCCAAATACGTCATACAAATATGCATGATCCCTTCTTTACTGCCTATTAATGGCAATACTTCTGTATCAGGATTCAGTGCTACTCCATACCATGTCTGATACCATTGACTGATAGCGTTACGTAGCATAGGAGAACCTTTATAACTCTGGTAAGCATGTACATGATCTTTTGCTGCAGTCTCTTGTAACACACGAATGACTTCTGGATGTGGTGGTAAATCCGGACTGCCAATGCCCAAATTCAAAATGTCTTTACCTTCTTTGTTCAATGATTCAATTTCTCTTAACTTCTGTGAGAAATAATATTCACCGATCCCATCTAATCTACTGGCTATTTTTATTTCCATGATTATCCTTTAACAAGTTTTCCTTTTGTGTAGATGCCGAAAATTTTGACATTATTGGTTAAAGACTCAATGGACATGAGTACTTGATTGAATTGTTTTTGGTGTTCAAATTCCATGTCAGCATAAAAACCATATTTGAAATGACTACCGGGTATTGGCATACTTTGTAGTTTACTGAGATTGATTCCCCCTGCTGCAATTTTGGTAAGCACTTTGGATAATGCTCCTTTGTCGTGACTGGTTTGAAAATAAACCGAAGCTTTGTTAGCATTCGCATCAGCTACAAAAGTGCCTGCTCTTTTCAATACCAGGAAACGAGTAATATTATTTTTCATGGTATGAATATCCGGACCTATGATATTCAAATGAAACAATTCTGCCGCTAGTTTACTGGCAATAGCAGCCGTATGTTTACTGCGATGTTGGTGAACTGCTTTTGCACTTAAAGCGGTATCTTCTGTTTCCACAAGTTTCCATGGATGCTGTTCCAAATAATCCAAGCATTGAAGAATAGCCATCGGGTGACTATGTACTTCACGTATATCTTCCAATTTTACGCCGGGATTCACCAATAAGTTTTGACTGATAGAGAGATAAATTTCTCCTACTACTTTTAGTTTACTCTTTTGCAAGAGATTATAATTTGGAAGAATACTTCCGGCAATGGAATTTTCTATGGCCATTACTGCCCCAGCTGATTGTTTTGCATCTCCTGCAATATGTATGAGCTCACGAAAACTGGCACAGGGAATCACTGTAACGGTTTTACCAAAAAAAGAACGAGCGGCTACTTGATGAAAGCTGCCCTCATAGCCCTGTATCGCAATACCGGTATTGATGATTGTGGTTATGTTTCTCTGTTTTGTCATTTTCGTTATCAGTCAAAAAAAATCCCGGCCATTTGGCCGGGACTGTATGTTGATTGTTGTTGTTCACTTAAGCTTTAACAAATACTACCCGGCTCCTTTGATTAAAGAAGTAATAAAAGAAAAAATAAAACCAGGTATTGTTTGTTCTTGTATTCATCGAATCAAATATAGAACAGGAAAACATATAAACCATCAATCCTAAAAAAAATATTTAGCTAACAAACCTTAGTTTCCCTCGTCGTATGTTTCATCCAGAGGATGAAACACTCCTCGGGATGACGATCGTCGATAAAATGTAAAATCATTCAATTAGAGGTAATACCGCCTAAAAGTTCGTTCTTCCCAATCTACAAAACAACCCGTCGTTCTGAGGAACTTCCGATCACAGGTCGGAATGTGACGAAGAAAAAAAAGCCCCTCCGTGGAAACGGAGCGGCCTCTAACGATTGCTTGCCATATGAAAAACTCTTTCGAGAACCCTACCAGCCGGCAAGCGGGCACTGCATGATCTTCATCACGGGTTCTGCGTTCAAATTAATGAGCAGCTGGAGCAGCAGCAGCGCTGTCTGTAGATGCAGCGGCGCTATCAGGAGTAGCTGTAGCAGCGCTATCAGTTGTTACAGGAGCAACAGCAGTTGAATCAGTTGTAGCTTCTTTGTTTTCAGCGTTACCGCAAGCAGCGAATACGCCCAGTGCCAAAACGAATAATAATTTTTTCATTGTGTGGTTTTTTTGAGTGATTTTAAGGTTAATACCCGGTTATAATAAAAGGTAACCCGTGGCAACTCGTTTTTTTCAAAAAATATTTTAGGTTTATTTTGGGTTACTTTTACCCTCTACAACGTATTAAAAGAACAATAGTGAAAGCCGATACCAACGAGCAAGCATTACTGAAAGGACTGGCCAATAACGATTCCAAGGCAATTGAAACCATCTACAAGGATAATTTCAATACCATTCAGGCTTTCATATTGAACAATAATGGTTCTTATGACGACGCCAGAGATATTTTTCAGGAAGCTATGATTGCGCTATATGAAAAAGCACAAAGCGAATCATTTGTCTTAACCTGTCAAATTAAAACTTATGTATATTCCATATGCAGGCGTTTATGGCTTAAACGATTACAACAACTGGGAAGATATTCGAATCAAGTGGATAGTTTGGAAGAGACTATTGCGGTGGAGGAAGATCTCGAAAACCATGAAAAACGAAACGCCGCTTTCGCCATCATGGATAGGGCCATGAATAGTTTGGGTGAACCCTGTAAAAGTTTATTGGAGGGATATTACCTAAAAAAAATGGGGATGCAGGAATTGGCACAGGAATTTGGTTATACCAATGCCGATAATGCCAAAAACCAGAAGTATAAATGTTTGATGCGCTTAAAGAAATTATTCTTTACGCAATATAATATCGGAGAGTAAGTACCATGGATGACATTTTATTATTAGAAGCCATCGAAAGATACCTCAGCGGCGACATGAGCGCTGAAGAACGTACCTATTTTGAGACGCTTCGTAAAAACACCCCTGAAATAGACCAAATGGTGGTTGAACACAACATGTTCCTACATCAAATGGATATGTATTCAGCCCATCGTAACCTGAAACACGGTTTACATGAAGCTCACCAGCGTTTGCTGGATCGTGGGGACATTAATGAAGGTGAAGCCATCAGTACCCGCGGACGTGTTATACAACTTTGGAATAAATACAAACGTGTTACAGCTATTGCCGCCAGTGTTGGTGGCGTTATTGCACTTTTCATTAGTGGATTGGTAATGTATTTTGCCCCTTCTGTTAATGGGAATCAATTACAGCAACTGAGCAATGATATTGCTGTCATCAAAAAGAACCAGCAAGTTCAAGGGAATCTGATTAATGAGGTAAAAAGTAAATTACCCGAGGGCGTTCGCTTTGTAAGTGGTGGCTCCGGATTTTTAATCGATCCTAAAGGATTCATCATTACCAATGCTCACGTTTTGAAAGGCTCAGGCGCTATCGTAGTAAATAATAAAGGAAAAGAATTCAATGCTGATATTGTTCATATTGACCCAGAAAAAGATCTGGCGATATTGAAGGTGACGGATAAAGAATTTATTCCTCGTAAAAATCTTCCTTACGGTATCCGTAAATCAGCATCTGATTTGGGTGAAGAAATTTATACCCTTGGATATCCCCGTAATGAAATCGTATACGGCATGGGGTATTTAAGCGCACGTAGTGGTTTTGATGGCGACTCGCTCTCCTATCAATTACAAATGAGTGCTAATCCGGGTAATTCCGGTGCACCGGTTCTCAATAAAAATGGAGAGATCATTGGTGTACTTAGCACCAGACAGTCATCTGCCGAAGGTGTTGTATTCGCAGTAAAATCTAAAAATATTTTTGGCCTGGTCGAATCTTTCAGAAAATCAGATACTGCTGAAAAAATCAAAATTCCTTCCAAATCCAACTTAAGAGGCACTCAACGCAAACAGCAAATTGCTGAAGTGGAAGAATGTGTGTTTTATGTGAAGGCGTTTGCGAAGTAGTTGATGTCGGATGTCAGAATATAACAAAGCGGCGAACATTTTTATTGTGTTCGCCGCTTTATTTTTACAATAATTTCAAATCATAAATCAGACATCCGACATCAGAAATCTGACATCTGCCATCCCATCCACAATTATTTCCAAAGGCTACTTGGATATTCTCCCGCAGATACTAACGCATTGATACTTGCTTGTACCCCCGGAGCATCTTCCTTATAAGTAACCCCAAACCATTGTGAAGAAGTTGGAATTACTTTTACAACCCCTTTACCCGATTGAACAAAATGTTTGGTGACTGTTGGGATATAAAATTCTGATTTCAGTTCTTGTCCTTGTTTTTCCAGAAAACCATTGAATAAATTTTCTGCTAACCCAATAAATCCAGGAGCAAAACAGAGATAATTCATGCTTACCAAACTATTGTCAGGTAGTACCGTGAGTTGATCATTTTCTTCATATACAATATCCCCTTCAGGTCTTGCGAAAATCTTAGTGCGTTCATTGATATCTGTTAAATTACCCGAAGCATCAACATCACAAACGCCCCTACTCACGGTTCCGTTATCGCTTAAAGTATTTCGCAATTGATAGCCAATGATACAGTAGGTCTGTTCATTACATTGTGTTGTCAAAAATGCATAGGCTTTTGCAAAAGCATCTTTTCCATAAAAATCGTCTGCATTAATCACTGCAAAAGGCTCGTTCACCTTTCCCTTGCAACATAATACAGCATGACCTGTTCCCCAAGGTTTGGTTCTGTCGGCGGGAACCACATAACCATTGGTAAAAGCTGATAAATGCTGGTATACATAATCCGTAGTAATTTTCCCATGTAGCTTGGGTTCGAATATGGCTTTGAATTGTTCTGCGAATTCCTCCCTGATAATAAAAACAACTTTTCCGAATCCGGCACGTATTGCATCGTAAATTGAATAATCCATAATAGTTTCGCCATCGGGACCAAAAGATTGGATTTGTTTCATGCTTCCATATCGGCTGGCCATCCCTGCAGCTAAAATCACTAATGTAGGTTTCATAATTTCCTTTTGAGAGCAACGAAACTAAAACTTTCAGCAGTACCAACAGAACAGATGTTGATAAATATTGAAAATATTCATATTCAACCGGTAAAAACACTTTCTTTTAATGATGTGGATACCGATATACTCAGATTAGACCTGATTCACCCGGTAATCAGTGGTAATAAATGGTTTAAACTTCAATACTATCTCGAA
>JACVCQ010000181.1 GCA_016741945.1 Chitinophagaceae bacterium | reverse complement strand
GGCTTTATATCATCCCAACTAAAAAGAAAGCTACTTAGAGTTTGCTTATTAATTGTGTTAAAAGATTTCAATACTAATTCACTGTGCTTACCTGCTATTTGAAAATCGAACATAAACTCTAGCCCAGTTGAGCCCTTTGATATAAAATCAGGAGTGTAAATAATGTTTTGAGTGTCTAGATAAGTCCTAACGTCTTCTTTGAAAATAGATGCAACATTTGATTTAGACAAAACGTATAAATCATTTAATTCCATGATTGCTGATAAAAAATTGTGTTTCTTTTGAGGAAAATTTTGTTCAGTTGTTTCAATCACTAATTCAGTGCCATCTAATTGAACACCGTAATTCAACAATATTCTTTCGGCAATATTTCTTCTGTCGCCAGCGCGGTTTAAAGATGAACCTACTAAATCCAAATTGTTAAACGTTTCCCCGTTATCAGATAAAATGATTTTGCTACCACTTTTTTTGGCATACATTTCTATAACATCATTATATAAACCAAGAAATGGGGTTTGAATGGCTGTCCATTCCGTATTTTCATCAGACAAAACAACGGTCTTGCTCTTAAGCCAAGTGTAATAGTCTTTTATTAAGGAGTTAACCCAAGTCATATAATTGGCTTTTGAACATTAAAACGTGATATTATATTAATTTCTTTTGAAAATGAGCTCAGAGCTTCTGCAAAATCGTCGTAGTTATTTATATCCAAAATAGGGAAATTATAGACACTTAAAGGTGCTGCCCAGGCTAAATCTTTGTACCCTTCCACATAGATATGTATATGAGGTTCATTCGTAAACCAATAGCCAATATACGGCTTTACTAAATCAGGAATCGCATAGGTGACAGTTTCGGGGTTTTTATGACCGCCTTTATAGTCAATTCTAATAAGTCCCTCCTTTGTGTTATCCTCCTGAGTATGTAGTGAAACCTTAAAGCTAATTTTTTTATTAGATGTGACTTCCCAGAGAAAATAGTATTCAGGCTCACTTTTATTTTTTAAATAAATCCTTGTCTTATCATCATTCAAATTAATTGTGGTAAACCCTCCGTCTATTTCTTTTGGCAGGTTTATAAGCTTTTTTGCTAGTTCATTTGAAAACATAGATAATTATTATTGGATGTAAATTAACGAATAAAGTGGAAGTCATTTAAGTGTTCATTAAAAACGGAATGTCTCTATAACATTACCTACAACGTTTAAAATTTATGCAACTTCCTATACCTGAAAATATTTTACAAATTCGCCTAAACAGCTGACAAACAACTCACTAAAAAAATTGCGAAACCCATCTCGAGTTTCGCAATTCCATTCACTTTTCACCTTTCACTTCTCACTTACTCAAAATACTCCTACTGATCACAATTCGCTGTACTTCACTGGTACCCTCATAAATCTGCGTAATCTTCGCATCGCGCATCAATCTTTCTACATGGTATTCTTTCACGAAGCCATAACCACCGTGAACTTGAACTGCTTCTGTGGAGATCCACATAGCTGCTTCACTCGCAAATACTTTAGCCATGGAAGAACTCAGGGTGTAATCCAGTTGATTGTCCTTTTCCCAAGCAGCTTTTAAACAAAGCAAACGAGCAGCTTCTACCTTGGTTGCCATATCAGCCAGCTTGAACTGAATCGCTTGGTGGTGCATGATCTCTTTACCAAATGCTTTACGCTGTTTACTATAAGCCAATGCTAATTCATAGGCACCACTCGCAATACCCAATGCCTGAGAAGCGATACCGATTCTACCACCTGCCAATGTTTTCATGGCAAATTTGAAACCGAAACCATCTTCACCGATTCTGTTTTCCTTAGGCACTTTTACATCCGTCAATAAAATCGTGTGTGTATCACTTCCGCGAATACCTAATTTATTTTCTTTAGCAGCAACGGTTACACCCGGCCAGTTTTTCTCTACGATGAATGCATTGATACCCTTACTTCCTTTTGCAGGATCGGTTTGTGCCATTACCAGATACACAGAAGCTGAAGATCCGTTGGTGATCCAGTTCTTTGTACCATTTAATAAGTAGTAATCACCCATGTCTTCTGCAGTAGTACGCTGACTGGTAGCATCACTACCTGCTTCCGGCTCACTCAATAAAAATGCACCAATGTATAGTTCTCCATCTTTACGTCCTTGTGCCAATGGAGTCAAATATTTTTGCTTCTGTTCTTCTGTACCAAAAGCTTCAAGACCCCAGCACACCAAACTATTGTTTACACTCATACAAACACTGGTACTGGCATCTACTTTACTGATCTCCTCCATTGCAAGAACATAACTAATAGTATCCATCCCGGCACCACCATATTTAGGATCTACCATCATTCCCATAAAACCTAGTTCTGCAAGTTTCATGATCTGCTCCTTCGGAAACTGCTGCTTTTCGTCGCGCTCAATCACGCCTGGTAAACACTCATTTTGGGCAAAATCACGTGCCGCTTTCTGGATCATTACATGTTCTTCACTCAGTTGGAATTGCATATGTTTTCTTTTTGGCGCTGCAAAAATAAGCTAACAAACGTTAGGAAAGCAGATTTTTGATTTTTTGATCTGTGATTTTTTGATTTAAATCCAAAAATCAAGAAATCAAAGATCACAGATCAATAGTATTTCTTTTGGAGGTTGTTGAGGACACTTTTGTCCAAATCATTGATTCGCTTGGTGGTATCTTGTAAGAAATGGCGCTTGAAGGCTTGGATAGCCGCACTGGTATCTTTTACATCATAGCCAATAATGCGTAAAGCCTGAATATGATTAAAATTCGCAGGTACTGCTTCTCTGTTTTCATCATACCAAAGACCAAATCCCTTTTCTGCCAGTAATTTCCAAGGGAAGCGATAATTGGGATCGTTTTTACGGGTGGGTGCAATATCACCATGACCAATAAAATTGGCGGTTGGAATGGCGTATTGCTTTTTGAGTCTGTCCAACAAACTCAATAAACTATTGATCTGTAAACTATCAAATGGTTCAAATCCGTTGTTGTCTAACTCAATCCCTATGGAGACAGAATTGATATCGGTTTGATTACCCCACTTTCCTACCCCACCATGCCATGCCCGTAAATAATCATTCAACATATGATGCAATACCCCGCTTTTACAAATTACATAATGTGCACTTACAGCAGTACGAGGAAGTGTAAATGTTTTGAGCGTTTGATCACAAGAATTCTGTGCGGTATGATGAATGATGACGAAAGTAGGCTTGCGTAAATTGAAATTGGTGGTCCCTACCCAATACGGAGGCAATAATGCAGAGTCAGAAAACGAATTTTCTTTGGGTAATGCCGCTATCTCTTTGGCATAGGCTTTTACTTTTTGCTTGTATACCTTATTGGTAGACTTATAAGGATGTGTTGAACAAGCAATGGTGGCGAGTATAAAGATCAATAAAACTGTATTTCTCATATATTGGGTTAAGGCTGAAAAATACAAAGAATATGATGATGAAGAATTGATCCCCATAAATAACTCCCATTTACCTAATTTTATTCAGTGTATTTCTGTGTCTTCAGCGGCAATTGATTTGCCACTGAGTGCAGTAAGAAGCACTGAAATAAATGATTGAATATGTCTTTACATTTGGGAAGAACAAGTTTTGGAGATTCTGCTAATAAAGGAAACGTATTAACCAGAGAAGAAGCAGAAGCACTGTTTCATGAATGGGTCTTGAATCCCAGATTGAAACTACATATGCGTCAGGTTGGACACCTGATGAAATGCTGGGCTGCTGAAAAACTACAGGCTGATGAAGCCACACAATGGCGTTGGGAAATGGCCGGACTTTTACACGATGCAGACTGGGATCAATGGCCTGAATTGCATTGTAAAAAGATTATTGAAGAATTAGAGCAACGCAATATAGACCCTGAGATTATTCGTGCCATTGCCTCTCATGGACATCATTATTTTGGCGTGATACCGGAAACCGAAATGGATAAAATGCTCTATGCATTTGATGAATTATCTGGATTGATACATGCCTATTCATTGATGCGTCCGGGTGGATATGAGGGCATGGACATAAAAGGTGTCAACAAAAGACTCAAAGAAAAATCATTTGCTGCGAATGTCTCAAGAGAAGATATCAAAGATGCTTGTGAAAGAGCGGGTATAACCTTAAATGATTTGATTGGATTTATCATTCCAAGACAGGGGGAAGTGAGTAGTGAATAGTGAGTAGTGAAAAGTCAAACGTGAAAGAAAATCAAAAGTCAAAATTAAAAAATCAAATATCCGACATCAGAAATCAGACATCTGAGATCTGACATCTGAAATAAACTACTTTTTATGAAAAAAATACTCCTATTCATTACCATCATTGTATTGGGTGCTTTTGTGGCTCGTGCGCAATTTATACTGCCGTTGAAAGAACAATCTAAGGTGATTGATGAATTATTGGCAGAGCGCTTGAATCATTTATTACCTACTTTGATGAAAGAAGCAGGTATTGATATGTGGATCGTTATTTCACGAGAATACAATGAAGATCCTGTGATCAAAACCATGTTACCTTCTACATGGATATCTGCTCGACGTAGAACTATCTTGGCTTTCTATAATAATCCTAACGGTACCATTGAGAAATATGCGATTGCACGCTATAATGTAGGAAATGAGATCAAGGCAGCATGGGACATGACTAAATTTCCTGATCAGTGGGATGCGTTGACTGATTTGATCAAACAAAAGAATCCATCTAAGATCGGATTGAATTATTCTACTCATTATGCACATGCAGACGGACTCACTTTTACGGAACAAAAAGAATTGATGGCAAAACTTCCTGCAGCTACTGCAGCTAAAGTAGTGAGTGCTGAAAAGCTGGCAGTACGTTGGCTGGAAACCAGAACAGCAAGAGAAATGCAGTTATATCCTCAATTGATCCAGATCACACATGATATCATAAGAGAAGGTTTCTCAGAAAAAGTGATCATGCCCGGAGTAACTACGACTGACGATTTAGTATGGTGGTTCAGACAAAAGATCAGAGATCTGGGATTGGACACTTGGTTTCATCCTTCTGTAGCCGTTCAAAGAAATGATCCGGAGAGTTTCGATCATCTTCGCTCTTTTTCCAATAGACCCAAAGATGAAGTGATTAGAACCGGAGATCTTTTACATGTCGATATTGGCATTACGTATTTGCGCTTGAATACAGATATTCAACAGCATGCTTATGTATTGCAACCGGGAGAGAAAACGGTTCCCGATTATTTAGTGAAAGCTTTTGAAAAAGGAAATCGATTACAGGATATCCTAACCTCACAATTTAAAACAGGTAAAACCGGGAATCAAATATTAGCAGATGCGTTGGCGCAAGCAAACGCTGAGAATATTCAAGCCGTGATCTATACACATCCGATCGGATTTCATGGACACGCAGCCGGTCCAACCATCGGATTATGGGATCAACAAGGAGGCGTTCCGGGCTCAGGTGATTTCCCATTGAATAAAAACACCGCTTACTCCATTGAATTGAATGCAGCGTCTGAAATTCCACAATGGAAAAAATCCATTCGTATTATGTTGGAGCAGGATGGTTTTTGGGATGGTAATCAATTCCGGTATATCAGTGGTAGACAAGTAAAGCTTCTTACCATTCCATCACATGCATCACATATCGGTGATTGATTGTAATTAGATCACGGAAATTAAAAGGATCCAATGAATCAATTTCTTTCTCAGGAATATTGGAACAATAGGTATTTACGACATCAAACAGGTTGGGATATTGGCACTGTTTCTACAC
>JACVCQ010000180.1 GCA_016741945.1 Chitinophagaceae bacterium | reverse complement strand
TTAGGTTGGGATGAAACCAGCAAAAACATCGAAGAAGTAGCCGAGCGCTTACAAGACGTAGGCATCAAAGCACTGAGTATTCATGGTAGAACCAGGGCTCAAATGTATAAGGGTGAAGCAGACTGGACGCTGATTGGTAAAGTGAAGAATAATCCTCGTATCAAAATCCCCATTTTTGGGAATGGAGATATTGATAGTCCGCAAAAAGCTGTGGAATATAAAAATCGTTATGGTGTAGATGGTGTGATGATTGGTCGAGCTGCCATTGGCTATCCATGGATCTTCAGAGAGATCAAACATTATATTCAAACTGGTGAATTGATGGCGCCTCCTTCCGTGGAAGAAAGAGTGCAGGTATGCAGACAACACTTGCGTAAATCTATTGAATGGAAAGGATCGATCGTTGGTATCAACGAAATGCGCAGACATTATGCGAATTATTTAAAAGGTCTGCCGGGTATCAAAGATTATAGGAACAGATTGGTGACATTGAAAACCATGGAAGAGGTAGAAGCAGTGTTAGATGAAGTTGCTATCAACTATAAAGGTTTTGTGATGGAACGTCAGCAAATAGAATTGGTGAATTACCACGAAAATTGTCCCCTATAATAATCTGTGAATCTGTGGCTAAAAATTTAGCCACAGATTCACAGATTACTTAACTAGTAACTGAACCACTGACTTATCCAAAGGTGAAACTGTTTGTGGGAAAAATGCTTCGAGAATACCTTCTTCATTCACCAGGTATTTACAGAAATTCCAAGTAGGCTCCTGATCATTCCATCCATTTTTATCCGCATCACTCAACCATGCAAACACGGGATGCTGCTCCGCTCCTTTAATAACTGAACTTTTCTTTGCCAACAAGAATGTAACGCCATAATTTACTTTACAAAACTCGGCAATCTCTTCATCATTTTTTTGTTCCTGTTGTTTGAAATCATTCGCAGGAAAACCAATGATCACAAGTTGCTCTTTATATGTTTTGTACAACTCTTCCAATTCGGCGTATTGTCCGGTATAACCACAAGCACTCGCTGTATTCACCAACAATAATTTTTTCCCTTTGAACTGTTCCATGGAAATGGCTTGTCCGTTATTGAGTGTAACTTTAAGCTGATAAAAATTCATAGGTGCTATTTTATGCTGTGTATTCAAAGAACCTTTCTGACTACCAAATAGTTTACCGGGTAACATGATCACAGGATATACTGCTTTCAGAATAGACTCTCTCCAGGTCATATTTTTCTTTTTGATGAGAATAAGTAGTACAATGATAACAATCAGCCCAATGATTAGTTTACGCATTATTTTATTGATATGGATATGCTAAATAAATTTCTTGAACAATTTGAGCTTCCCTTTGAATGGCGGATATTTCATCGAAGGATCAAACCAAGTAGGCGTTTGCAGTACCGCTTTTTCATGACTGAACGTATCAAATGAATACTTGCCATGATAGCGTCCTGTTCCGCTAAAACCTCTGCCACCAAAGGGTAAGTGATGATTGGTAGCATGCCAGCTGGCATTATTGATACAAGCTGCGCCGGAAGGCACTTTATCTAACCACCGTTCTGCTTCTTTCTGCTGATTTGAAAATATATAAAAAGCAAGTGGGTTCGGATTTTTTTGAATGATAGATAATGCTTCTTCTTCAGTGTCGTAACTGATGATGGGCAGGATAGGACCAAAGATCTCATCGCTCATAATAGAACTATCAAGCGATATAGACTCCATCAATGTAGGTGCAATGAATAAATGTTGCACATCATATTCACCGCCATGCACTACGGTTCCATCTTTCAAATATCCAATCAATCGATGGAATTGCTTTTCATTGATGATCTTACCAAACTCATGACTATGGATTGGCTGTTCGGAAAAAAATTGTACAATCTTTTTCTTCATCGCTATAATCAATTGCTCCTTAACAGACACATGTACCAATACATAGTCTGGTGCAATACACATTTGTCCCGCATTCGAGAATTTAGTGACAACGATCCTATTCGCAGTTACTTGGATATGGGCATTTGCTGTTACGACACAAGGACTTTTCCCCCCTAGCTCCAAGGTAACAGGCACTAATCTTTCTGCAGCCATTTTATAAATGATTTTACCCACTGCTGTACTTCCGGTATAAAACACATGATCAAATGTAAAATGATGCATCATCGCAGGGATCACAGTAGCTCCATCGCCAGATACATACAAAATATATTCTTGAGGAAAGATCGATTCGATGATCTTTTGCATCACAACATCGGTAGCTGGCGCAAATTCGCTGGGTTTCAATACCACACAATTACCGGCAGCAATGGCTCCAATTAATGGAGTCAATAGTAATTGAAAAGGATAATTCCATGGTCCAATGATCAATACAACGCCTAAGGGTTCTTTGATCACCCTACTCTTACTGGGAAGGTTGAGAAGATTGGTTGCTTTATGTTCAGGTTCCATCCAGGCACTCAACCAATTGATGGTATGATCCAACTCACTCAAAACAAAGCCATTTTCTGTGACCCAACATTCTTCCGGACTCTTCTTAAGATCACTATACAAAGCAGCATAGATCTCTCGTTCATGTGCAATGATGGCTTTCTTTAATGCCAATAATTGCTGTTTACGAAAAGCATGAGAGCGGGTAGCACCGGATGCGAAATAATGACGCATCGCATTCAGTTGTTCAATTGATACACTTGACATAGCAACAATTTAGGCAAGAATACCCGAAACCATAAATGTCTGAACATCCTTTTTTGTAAATTGCGTCTTCCCGGCTCTTTTGAGCCATTGACTTCGTTCAGCATTACTAAAAAAAAACAATATGGAATACAGAAGAATGGGCCGAAGTGGCTTACAGCTCAGTGTACTGAGTTATGGTAGTTGGGTTACATTTCACAAACAGATTGATGACAGCATTGCCGATGAATTAATGGGTATTGCTTATGACAACGGCATTAACTTTTTTGATAATGCAGAAGCTTATGCATTGGGTGAAAGTGAAAAAATGATGGGAAGAATTTTGAAAAAGAAAAATTGGGACCGAACTTCTTATACGGTGTCTTCCAAAGTTTTTTTCGGATGGCGAGGAAAAGCAAATAAACCGAATCAAACAGGTTTAAGCCGCAAACACTTGATGGAAGCTTGTCACGAAGCCTTACAACGCCTCCAATTAGATTATCTGGATCTGTTTTTCTGTCACCGCCCCGATCCCAATGTACCCATTGAAGAAGTGGTATGGACCATGCACAACCTGATACAACAAGGAAAGATTTTATATTGGGGCACCAGTCAGTGGAGTGGAGCTGAAATCGTGGAAGCTAATCGGGTAGCACAACAATATGGATTTATTGGTCCAATCGTAGAACAGCCCCAATACAATATGTTCGAAAGATTCAAGATGGAGCAAGACTATTTACCCGTTTTCCAAAATGTAGGATTGGGTACTACGATCTGGAGCCCATTGGCAGCAGGTTTCTTAACCGGTAAATACCTCGATGGTATTCCGGAAGATTCCAGACTGGCCATTCAGGGTTTTGATTGGTTAAAAGATCGTTGGGTGCAGGAAGCTAAAATTGAAAAAGTAAAAAAATTATCCGTACTGGCACAGGAACTAAATGTGAGTTTGGCAGAATTGGCCATTGCCTGGACAGTTAAGAATCCAAATGTTACTACTGCTATTTTGGGTGCTACTAAGAAAACACAGTTAGAAGAAAACCTAAAAGCGTTGCATGTTCTACCTGTATTGACTTCAGAAGTCATGGAAAAAATAGAAACTATTTTACAAAACAAGCCTGTGATGGATCTTGCCTAAGAGGCTGAAAAACAATTTATTAAAAGCGGAATGAAGAACCTTCATTCCGCTTTTTGATGCAAGCACTAAAAAAAGTTCTACCTTCTTTCCAACTATTCTCCCCTTTTCAACTCCTATAACCGGAACTATTACTTGGAACAGGAACCTACCATACAAACGGCTGTTGTGAGAAAAGCCTGCACGGGAGATGCAGCATCGCAGGCATGGCTCTATCGCCAGTACTGTAAAGCTATGTACAACATCTGTATCCGCATGACGGGTAATCAGAATGATGCCGAAGATCTCCTGCAAGAAGCTTTCATGATCGCATTTAAAAACCTGAGACAGTTGAAGGAACCTGCTCAATTTGGAGGTTGGTTGAAAAGAATTGTGGTGAATGAATGTATTCGTTTTTGCAAAAAAAATGTGTACTGGTCTGAATGGGATGAACAATGGGAACAAACCATCAGCAATGAAGAACCTGAATGGTGGAAAACGGTTGATCTCAATATGGTACATCATGAGATCAAAAGTTTACCGGATGGTTGTAGACAGGTCTTCAATTTGTATGTACTGGAAGACTATAGTCATAAAGAGATCGCCACGCAGTTGGGAATTTCCGAATCTACCAGTAAGAGTCAGTATCACAGGGCGAGACAATTATTAAAAGAAAGAATCACAAAACAAATGCAGCTACATGGATGATTTTAAAAAATACTTGCAACAAAATCGTTACGCATTAGATGTGGATGAGCCATCGCCAGCCATATGGGAACGTATAGAAAGACAACAACCCGTGAAAAAAACAAGGGTGGTTGTATTGATGACGCGATGGGTAGCAGCAGCTTGTATATTAGTACTGGCAGGAATTGGCGTATGGAGTATTGTGAATGATACAACAACACCCAAATCATCCAATCTTACCGTCGCTACTAAAACGATAACACCCGTTGAACAACCTGTTAAAACAATACCGGAAACCGAATCCATTATTACAACAAAGGAACTGTCTGCATCTATAAAAAAAGAAACCAAGAAAAAAGAATCCACGAATACAATAGCAGCTAAAAGACAGGATCTGATGATCATGAACAATATTGAAAGCAGCTTCAAACAGGTTATCAATTTACAGCGTGATAAAGTAAGTACCACTCCGATGTTTGGAGAATCAAGTGACTATTTCACAGATTTTAAAATTCAGATCAAGCAACTGGAAAAAGACGAGAAAAGTATCAAAGCAGAAATCATCAAAAGAGGAATGTCAGATCAATTACTGAATCAACTCATTAACATCTATCAAATCAAACTCAATACACTCAAACAATTACAACTGGAAATGAACAAGATCAACAACCGCATCAAACAAAATCGTGCGCCTGTTGATAGTGTTAATACTTATTTCATCAATATTTAAAACCATCAATGATATGAAACGATCTATTTATTTTTTCACAATACTGGCGGCAGTCATGACGAGCAATACTGTTGTTGCACAAGTAGCAGTATCTCCAAGCGGACAAGGTGTAGTACGCGCTTCAAATGTAAGAGTAGAATATGCAGACGAGATCAGAAGCATCAATCAGGAAGACTTGAAATCAAAAGAAGTTAGTCAGGAAATCAATATGCCTAAAAGTGGCGAAATCTATATCGAAAATAATTCCAGAGCTATCCAAGTTAAAACCTGGGATCAACAAAAAGTAAAAGTGGTAACCACTGTCTATTTTTCAAAAGAGAGTACACTAACAGATGCAGAATGGTTTGAGAGAATGAGTATCAGTTTGAAAGCATTGGGATCTTCTGTAAAAATAAAATCAGGTGCTGCTTCTTTTAGTACTTACAGTTATTCAAATGGCGGCGAAAGAGTGGTTGTGGGCTATCCCATGACTATTACTCAATATGGAGCACGTGCAACGAATATACAAAGTGCAACTATTAAAAAAATTCTCACAATTTATGTACTTACCGGTTGTAAATTAAATATTAAA
>JACVCQ010000179.1 GCA_016741945.1 Chitinophagaceae bacterium | reverse complement strand
ATATACCAACCACAGTAATAGGTATCACTAGTACGGGGGGTGCAGGTAAAAGTTCTGTTACCGATGAGATTGTGAGAAGATATTTGCAGTTGTTTGCAGATAAAACCATTGCTGTTGTTTCAGTAGATCCTTCTAAGAAAAAAACCGGTGGTGCTTTGTTGGGAGATAGAATTCGCATGAATGCCATTTCTCATCCACGTGCTTATATGCGCAGTTTAGCAACACGTGATGACAACACAGCGCTGAGTGCACATGTTCAGGATGCGATTGATATATGTAAGAGTGCAGGATTTGATTTCATCATTCTGGAGTCTGCCGGTGTGGGACAAAGTGATGCATCAATACTTGATTTCTGTGATGTGAGTTTATACGTGATGACACCGGAATATGGTGCAGCTTCTCAATTAGAGAAGATCAATATGTTGGATTATGCCGATGTAGTATGTATCAATAAGTTTGATAAAGCTGGCGCATTGGATGCTTTGCATGATGTGCGTAAACAATACAAGCGTAATCATAATATGTGGACAGCAAAGGATGAAGATCTTCCTGTGGTAGGAACCATTGCTGCGCAATTCAATGATGCGGGTGTGAATGAGTTGTTTGAAAAGTTGATGCTGACCATTGAGCAAAAAACAAAAACCTCATTTGGTGATTTTTCGAAAGAAGGGCATACAAAAGAAACTACTACCAAATCTCAAATCATTCCACCAAAGCGTGTTCGTTATTTGGCTGAGATTGCAGAGAATAATCGTGGCTACGATCAGTGGGTGAATGAACAGGTGACGATTGCCAGTAAATTATACCAAATTCAAGGTGCACTGGAAACGGTGAGTGGAGAAGTAGCAGCCGGATTACAGGAAGTAAAAAAATCTTTCGAGAAAAAAATACATCCTGAATGTCAGCAATTAATTGAGCAATGGCCGGCATTGGTACAGCAATATGCTGCTGATTTCTTTGAATACAAAGTGAGGGATAAGATCATTCGTCAGCCATTGACCACCACTTCATTGAGTAATACCAGAATACCGAAAGTGGTATTACCTAAGTATAAAGATTGGGGTGATATCTTACGTTGGCAGTTGCAGGAAAATGTACCGGGTACATTCCCATATACAGCAGGTGTGTTTGAATTGAAGAGACAGGGAGAAGATCCAACTCGCATGTTTGCTGGTGAAGGTGGTCCGGAAAGAACGAACAAACGTTTTCATTATGTATCACTCGGACAACCCGCCATTCGTTTGTCCACAGCTTTTGATAGTGTGACTTTGTATGGCGAAGATCCGGCAGTGCGTCCTGATATTTATGGTAAGATCGGTAACAGTGGTGTGAGTATTGCTACAGTTGATGATGCCAAAAAACTATACAGTGGTTTTGATCTCTGTGATCCAAAGACATCCGTAAGTATGACCATCAATGGTCCGGCGCCGATCTTGCTGGCATTTTTCATGAATGCAGCCATTGATCAGCTCTGTGAAAAATACATTGAAGAAAATGGGCTGTGGGCACAGGTAGAAAAAGTATTTGCTACGAAGTACAAACAGGTTACTAAGCCGGTGTATTATAATCCATCTTCACCAGAACGTTTACCCGAGGGCAATAATGGTCTAGGTCTTCGCTTACTGGGATTGAGTGGTGATGAAGTATTACCGGCAGATGTCTATACGAAAATTAAATCAGAAGCATTATCGCAAGTGCGTGGAACTGTGCAGGCAGATATTCTGAAAGAAGATCAGGCACAAAATACCTGTATTTTCTCTACGGAGTTTGCTTTGAAATTAATGGGTGATGTGCAGTCATATTTCATTGATCAGAAAGTCAGAAATTTTTATAGTGTAAGTATCAGTGGTTATCATATTGCAGAAGCAGGCGCTAATCCTATTACACAGCTTGCTTTCACTTTGGCGAATGGATTTACTTATGTAGAGTATTACCTAAGTAGAGGTATGCATATTGATGATTTTGCTCCTAACTTATCTTTCTTCTTCAGCAATGGTATGGATCCTGAATACAGTGTAATTGGTCGTGTAGCCAGACGTATTTGGGCCAAAGCCATGAAGAATAAATACAAGGGGAATGATCGTTCACAAAAATTGAAGTACCATATCCAAACGAGCGGAAGAAGTTTACATGCACAGGAGATCGACTTCAATGATATCAGAACTACATTACAGGCATTGTATGCGATCTATGATAACTGTAACAGTCTTCATACCAATGCTTATGATGAAGCCATTACTACACCTACTGAAGAAAGTGTGAGAAGAGCTATGGCCATTCAGCTTATCATTAACCGTGAATTGGGAAGTGCAAAAACCGAAAACTTTATTCAGGGAAGCTTTGCCATAGAAGAATTGACGGATCTGGTGGAAGAGGCCGTATTGATTGAGTTTGAACGCATCAGTGAGCGTGGTGGGGTATTGGGTGCGATGGAAAGAATGTATCAGCGTAATAAAATTCAGGAAGAAAGTTTGCATTATGAAACATTGAAACATACCGGAGAATTGCCCTTGATTGGTGTGAATACCTTCCTGAATAAAAAAGGGAGTCCAACAGTATTGCCTGGAGAAGTCATTCGTTCCACTACGGAGGAAAAAGAACAACAGATCCAAAATCTGCACGCGTTCTGGAAAAGAAATGAAGGAAAGTCTGCAGCAGCATTAATACAATTGAAACAAACAGCTATACAAAATGGGAATCTGTTTGAAGCGTTGATGGAAACGGTGAAATATTGTTCATTGGGTCAGATCACACATGCATTGTACGAAGTGGGGGGACAATACAGAAGGAATATGTAAGACGATATACATTTCTGTAAAATCTACCCTAAATTTACTGGTATGAAGTATACTCTATTCCTCTTGCTCTATTGCATGTTTTGTATGCATATCAGTGCATCAGCGCAAGCACCTGCCAGACGTTATGATAGTTCTATGAAAATTGGTAAAGCAGGTTATAAGGTAACCTGTACCAATCGTAATCCTGAAAAGAATACCATCAATATTTCCCCTATCGGATTCAGTAATGAAGTACGTGATTTTAGTTTTGAGATCAAAGGACGTATTCTTCGTGCAGAAGTAGATGATGTGAATCGGGATAATTATCCTGATCTATTATTATACATTTACTATGGTGATACTTTGAATAAAGGGAATATTATCTGTATCAGTTCAGAAGCTAATAATAGTGTTGTCCCCATTGGATTTCCGGATATAGTAGATGATCCGAAATTAAGAGAGGGATATCGAGGTTTTGATGAATTCAGGGTAATGGAAGGTGTAGTTACCCGAAGATTTCCTCTTTTTACAGCAGATAGTTTGGGTGCTCAACCCACAGGGAAAATGCGTCAGGTAATGTATCGTGTAGTACCTGCTGAAAAAAGCGGATTCAAATTTCAGGTTGCGCGTACTTATGATTATGTGAAACAGTAATGCTTTACCTATTTGAAATGATCACGATCTTAGTAGCGATACGTTCTTCTCCCGAATCATCTCTTACCAATACCAAATACACACCGCTGGCTACTTTGGCACCCAGATAATTTCTTCCATCCCAAACGGCTTGTCCGCCCAAGGAACGGGTTTGATAAACCAGTCTGCCATTCAGTTCTGTAATCTTTACCAGTGATTTGTCAACCAATCCTCTGATAGCAATCGTACCATTGAAACCGGGAGGAACCGGATTGGGAAATACCAATACTTTGCTTTGTGTTTCAACAGGGCTAGTTGCTGTACTTCTGAAACTACACAGCCCTTCTGAAGTAGCAATAAATAATTCACCGGTGATAGGATTGATGGTTAATTTTCGAACATCGTTACTCAACAGCGGACTATTCTCTGCAGTAAATCGATATACTACTTTTTCTCCATTGGAAGAAAGCAGCCATAACCCATTGCGCGTACCCACCCATTTTCGGTTAGCGCCATCAACTGTCATGCATTGCACCACTTCATCACGGAATAATAATCCTGCAAAACGATCTTGCTGAACAATAGGTTGAATGGCTTCACATCCTGCAGCAGAAAATGTCAGTTCCGGACAACGAATGATACCAATACCTCTATCTGTTCCCACCCATATTGCGCCATCTCTGTCTTTTACGATACTGAATACATTGGAGGAAGGTAAATTACCATTGCCGCTTCCGTGTCTGTAATACTTCCATCTGTCATCAGCCAGATTATCGATATCAGTTCCGGGATTGAAACAAAACAATCCGTTGCCTTTCGGACTGATTGCCCAAACCTGATCAAGATCATCCGTAATCAATTGGGCGATGGCATTTTCGCTGTGTGTAAAAGGAATGGAGAAAGACCTCCAATTATTATCCCGTTTGCGTACGCTGAGATTTTGTGGAGCGCCATAATTGGCTACCCAGAGTTGTTGTTTGCTATCGAATACCAATCCACTCACACGCGTACTACCCGGATCACCAATAGCGGGTCTTAAACTACTGTTGAATGGTTTAAAAATAGTGAACTGGTCATTGGCAAAACGAACCAATCCACCCCCATAACTCCCGGCCCAAATGGCTTGATCACGGGGATCTATGGTAACAGTGATAAAATCTAAAACAGAATCCAGAATAGGAGTATTAAAAAAACTTCTGGAACTCCATGCATTATTTCTTAATAGATAAAACCCATCTCTATTGAATAAATAATTCCAAGCATCATTCACACTACCCGCGGTTGCAATTGTACTAGTACCATCGGAAGCTAGTTCACCAATGGCAACACCAGGAGGTCCATTGGGGATGAAGCGATCTGTGGCATTATTGGTTCTTGATAAACCACCAAAACGATCGGCTACCCAAATCTGTCCGTTGTCTACAATAGCAGATAATGGGAATGAGATGATACCACTGGCACCGATGGTTCTAGCGATGCTTCCATTGGTATTTAATAATAAAACCCGTGCAGCTCCGGAGCTTGTACGTTGACAAACCGTTAATTGGTTATTGGCAGCTGTGATCGAAACAATGGGCCAATTGCTATCATGGTATAGGAGCTGCCAATTCGTGCCATTTTGGATGAATAAGGAATCTCCTTTTTGAATAATCGCATTATTATTGGCAACAATTACGTTTTTAATACTGCCTGAAGGAAGTTGGTTAGTGCCACTCACCAAAGTCCAGTTACTAAAATTTGCAGGATTATTAACAGTAGTGCTTGCTGTTTTGAGCCCTTCTTCGGTAGCTGCGTAAAAGAAATTATTGTGTAAGGTGAATCCATTTACTTTCACTTGGTTACCATTATTGCCTATGATCCAAGTATCTCTGATTTCTCTTCGGTTAAGATCGGTAACAATGATGCCGAGTCCACTAGCCAAATAAGCCAGCCCATTATGACAAAAGATCTGTTGGATCGATTTATCACCGGCAATGGTACTATTGGTAATATCACGAATATTATGAACGATGCTGCCTTTGAGTAGATCTAGATTGCTGTTGTTATAGGCAATCACTAATTGATTGGTACCGGCATCCCATCCTATACAACGAATACCGATATCGTTCAGTCCGGTAACTTTTGAATAGCGGGTGAGTTCATTGTTATCATCAATGGAAAATAATGCTTTGTTGGTAGCGCAATACAATTGAGATCCTTTTACTACCTGAATAGTTTGCTGATAGTTCAAGTGTTCACGCCATTGTCCAATTGGAGGTACTTGTGCAGTGGTGATAGGACTCACGAGTACATAACCCATCAGCCATATCGCTATTGGAATGAAGGTTCTGCAAGTATACAAGCGATCTTTCATGGTCATAAGTAAAGTTACAGGTTAGAAATATAGGAAATTCTAGGACGAAGTTT
>JACVCQ010000178.1 GCA_016741945.1 Chitinophagaceae bacterium | reverse complement strand
ATGGTATGGTGACCACTATTATGAACACGAGGTGCTGTTTCATTTACTAGAACTTCTTCATTCTTATCTACAAATAATTCTACAGCAAATAATCCAGGACTATTCAATGCTTTCACAACCCGCAATGCAATAGCTTCTGCTTTCCAAAATACTTTTTCCGGTAAGGAGGCAGGGCTTAACTGATAATCCAACAGGTTTAGGACCGGATCGAACACCATTTCTGCCGGTGGATATAATACAGTTTCTCCTTTTTCATTCATGGCAACAATCATGGCGATCTCTTTATGAATAGGCACCATTTTCTCGAGTACAGCAGGAGCATCAAATCCTTTTTTGATTGCTTGCTCATCTTCAATAACCTGAACACCCTTACCATCATATCCACCCTGTCCAATCTTATGTACTGCGGGTAAAAATGAAATGTGTTGATTCAAGTCGTTAAGATGCTCGGTAACAATGAAGGCAGATGTAGGAATATCATTCGCTTCATAAAATTTTTTTTGCAGAATTTTATTTTTAATCGTTCTGATTGCGGAAGGTTTAGGATAAACTTTTACGCCTTCTGATTCCAGTTTTTCAAGCGCATCTACATTCACAGACTCAATTTCAATGGTAAGTACATCAAGTCCTTTCCCAAATGCATACACCGCTTCATAATCATTGATATTTCCTTGAACGAAATGGTGACAAAGATGAGCAGCCGGACAATTGGGATCATTTTCCATCACCCATGTTTCTACTGTATAATTGGCTGCTGCCTGTAATAACATACGGCCTAACTGACCGCCTCCAAGAATTCCTGCTTTCATGACTGCGAAGATACGGGGGTACTAGGTGCTAGGTGCTAGGTACTAGGTTGTTTTTTGTATAAAAACAAAGTACAAGCCTAAACCTTGTACCCAGTACCCAGTACCTAGCACCTACCACCTATCCCTAAAATCCCTAATTTTGAACCATGCTTCCAGACTATCCTCATAAAGTTTTTGGCGATAAACGTAGTTGCTATTGCTTGTTAATGGAAGCATTAGCTATGGATGCCTTCTTGTACGCTTAAATGAGCATACTCTTTTCTTTTCATTCATCCTTTAAACATATTGTATGGAATCGATTGTTACTTCTTCAGTACAGTCTACTACTGTTGATTTTTTACCCTTATTGGGAACTGATTATGTTGAATTTTATGTAGGGAATGCTAAGCAGGCAGCACATTTTTATAAAACCGCTTTCGGTTTTCAAAGTTTGGCGTATGCAGGTCCTGAAACTGGCGTGAAAGACCGAGCTAGTTATGCGATCAGACAAAACAAGTTGACTTTTGTATTTACTACAGCTTTACGCACCGATAACGCCATTGCAGATCATGTATATAAACATGGCGATGGAGTGAAGGTGCTGGCTTTGAAAGTAAAAGATGCTACAGATGCCTGGAAGCAAACTACTGAACGTGGCGGTAAAAGTTATTCAGAACCACAAAGATTGACGGATGAATTTGGAGAAGTCGTGATCAGTGGTATTCATACTTATGGCGATACAGTTCATCTTTTCATCGAAAGAGAAAATTATCGTGGTTCATTTTTACCCGGATATCGAAAATGGGAGAGTCACTACAATCCAGCTGAAACAGGCTTATTATATGTAGACCATTGTGTAGGAAATGTTGGATGGAATCAAATGAATCCTTGGGTGAAGTTTTATGAAAATGTTATGGGCTTCAAAAATATTCTCAGTTTTGATGATAATGATATATCAACAGAGTACTCAGCTTTGATGAGTAAAGTCATGAGTAATGGAAATGGATTTGTCAAATTTCCTATCAATGAACCCGCTGAAGGGAAGAAAAAATCTCAGGTAGAAGAGTATCTTGACTTTTATAATGGGGAAGGTTGTCAGCATGTGGCGTTGGCTACCAATGACATTGTCAAAACAGTTACAGATCTGCAAAACAGGGGGGTTGAATTTTTAAAAGTCCCTACTACTTATTACGATGATTTATTGGATAGAGTAGGTCATATCGATGAAGACCTCAATCCTTTGCGCGACTTAGGTATTTTGGTAGATAGAGATGATGAGGGATACTTATTACAAATTTTTACCAAACCTGTAGAAGACAGGCCCACTCTTTTCTTTGAAATCATTCAGCGGAAAGGAGCCAAGAGTTTTGGGAAGGGTAATTTTAAAGCGCTTTTTGAAGCGATTGAAAGAGAACAAGCTGATAGAGGAAATCTATAATGTGAAAGTATATTTAAGACCGGAGTCTTTCCAAAAGGCTCCGGTTTTTTATACAATAATCCTAACTTATCGACGTTTCAATTTAACAGTCACTTGATTGGTACCTTATTGTCCATTTAGTATTTTGCAATCATGAAATGCCCCCTGTTTTTGTTCTCAATATTGATGACCACATTATCCATATATGGACAGTCGGGTTTTATTGAAAATCAGCGTGTATTTCCAAGGGTTGCACAGGCCATTCGTTCCAAGGAGGATACCTTAAAGAAACAATTTGCAACAGCCAAACTTCAATGGCCGGCAAAAGATATGTATATCCGTAGTTTTAAGTATGACAGTCAGCTTGAAGTATGGGTAAGAAATACTTCAGCAGAACCCTATAAGTTATTCAAAACCTATAAGATATGCGCTCTTTCCGGCACACTTGGGCCTAAAAGAATGGAAGGTGATTATCAGGTTCCTGAGGGTTTTTATTATATCAATGAGTTCAATCCCAAAAGCATGTACCATTTGTCATTGGGGTTGAATTATCCCAATGCCTCAGATTTGTTTTTGAGTGATTCGATCAAGCCGGGAAGTGATATCTATATTCATGGAAGTTGTATTACAGTAGGATGTATACCCATACAAAATGATCAGATAGAAGAGTTATATGTATTGGCATCACATGCACGGAACCAGGGACAAGATTTTATTCCCGTACACATCTATCCTATACGTTTCAGTAACAACAGAAGTCAAGAGTATCTAGAACGAAACAGCAAAGAAGATAAAGAGTATCAAAAGTTCTCTACCCGTCTCAAAGAAGTATACGACTACTTCGAAGAGAATAAAAAGCTACCGCTGATATCTGTGAATAGGAAAGGTGAGTACGTGATACTGTAATAGAGGATGGCTGATAGCAAATAGGTGATAGCAGATCGCAGATATCAGATGGTAGATTTTTTTTACTGCAACCACAATAATCCTAATCCTACTCAAGTTTTTCCTATGGACTATGGCCTATGGACTATGGACTATGGACTATGGACTATGGACTATGGACTATGGACCATTAGCTACTCCACCTCTTCTTCACCACATCATACAATTGCATCGCATCCGGAGTAAGTTTCAAGAGAAATATGCCTGCAATCATGATTAATGAGAAGACAATACCATTACAAATAATCTGTATCCAACCTCCAAGACTGCCAAAAGCTTGTTGGCATATAAAATAAGCTGCTATTGCCAAAACCAAGGAGTATAAAGTCTTCATAGAGAATGGCTGCATATTGAATTTGCGTCGGAGAAATTCATATCGGATAAAATTATAAGTGGCGTATGCAATTAGCTCAGCATAGGCCGACCCAATGATACCATAGCGCTTGATCATGAAATAGGTTAATGGTAAACGGAGCCCAATCAAGACCACACCACTAATAAAGTCAAATCGCCAATATGTAGAAGTATTGATAACCATTGCATTTAGTCCTGTACCTGCATCTATAATCCGTACAACGCCTAAAATGAAAATTACATTCAAACTACTTAAATACTCCTCTTGAATATTTAAAACCTTGATACCTTCTTCAGCGTTAAGCCAAATGTTTCCAAATAAAAATAAAGCCATTAACAAAAGGTTGATACAGGATCTGGAATAAATACGATGTATCTCCGGATAATTTTTATCCTTCCAGGCTCTGGAAAGAAAGCTAGAGGATACTGCTTGTATACTTCTTTGCGGTACTTGAATAACATTGGCAGTAAACTGGGCAAACACAAAAATACCCACTGCGGTGAGTCCTTGGAATCCTGCAATAATAAAGCTATCTATCGTGGCTGCTAAAGAAGCAATCAAAGTACCTCCATAAATCAATATTTGCATGGAAAGAATCTTTTTCCAAAATTTCCTTGTGACGCGACTAATCTTAAAATGAAAATGAAGATGACCATTACGTAACAAGTAAATAAACAAGAATAAGAAGATTGCGAGGTATTGAAATGAAAACAGGTAAATAAACGTGGTAAAACTAATCCATTTGAAATAAAACATTCCAATCAACAAACTTGTAATAATCCGTAATAATGTTTCTTTTAAAAAATTGGATACCACAGATAATTGTAATGCCCAACTAAATCCTTCAATTACCGAAAAGAATAACATGCCCATGGCAAAAGGGAACATCCAATAGTAATAATCAAGGATAAGAGGGGACTTTTCTTGGTATTTCTCGACAAAAAATGGTTGAAAAATAAAGCCACTCAATAAAACGATAACAAATCCAATGATAGATGCTAACATCGCCCAAGTCATTAGATCGATTTTACGAGTTTCTAGATTGTCTTTGTAATAAGGGTAGAATTTATAAATAACCGGAATGACACCCATTGCCCCAAACGCCATCATATTTTGAGCGAAATCAAAGAAAATACGCGTTAATCCAAATTGTTCGGGTGTAAAAGAACCATTTTTGGTGTAGAAATAATGATTCACAAACCCAATGGCAAAACCAATATAAACCAGTACACTAGAAATGATGGTTTGTTTACGAATACTTCCCATGGGTCTGTTAACTATTAATAGAATCCTGTAAAAATAAGGTGCAGAAAACTAGTTTACACAGATTTTAATGGGATGGCTGCTAAATAAAAGCAAAAAAAAAGCCGCATATTCATCCGCCTCAGGCGGATGAATATGCGGCTTTTATAATAAGACTTAGGTTATTGTTTCTTCAATTTGTCTTTGAACACCTTCTCAAATTTCTCCAATTTGGGTCTAATTACAAATCGGCAATATCCTTGATTGGGGTTGTCATTATAGTAATTTTGATGATAGTTCTCCGCCAGATAGAAATTCTTAAAAGGCTCAATGGTCGTAACAATGGGTTTATCCCATGCGCCACTTTTATTGAGTAAGTCTTTATATTTTTCTGCTTTTTGCTTTTGTGTCTCATTGTGATAATACACTACACTTCTGTATTGGGGTCCAATATCATTTCCTTGCTGATTAGGGGTAGTAGGATCATGGGTTTTCCAGAATACTTCTAACAATTCGTCGTAAGTAATCTTGGTAGGATCATATATGATCCTTGCCAATTCCACATGACCGGTATTTTTATCGCAAACTTGCTCATAAGTAGGATTTTCAACAAATCCACCGCCATATCCACTTACTACTTCTAAAACGCCTTCCAATCGCTGAAAAAAAGCCTCCGTACACCAAAAACATCCTTCTCCGAATGTTGCCGTGTCGGTCACAATGCCACTGTAGTTCACTTTCGTATTCATATTTGTCGTTTTTTTTGAAGGTAGTTGAGCACAGGAAATCAAAATGATCCCCAAAACCATGAAACTAAACATTAAACGCATATTCCTGTTTTTTATAAAATTAGCCATAGATAATCTAACAAACAGACAGTATGAATGTTTTATCCTTACAAAAGGATTGTTAATCTGTGATTTTTTGATTTTGTCTGCCGTAAGGCAGGTTTACTTTTTTCAATTGGCCATAAGCTATTAACCATTAGCCATCCAAATCAAGAAATCAAAGATCAAAAAATAAAACATCAAGTATCACCTGTACCTTTGCGCCTTAATCGAACATTGTAC
>JACVCQ010000177.1 GCA_016741945.1 Chitinophagaceae bacterium | reverse complement strand
GTTCAAGGATGGACAGTTGGTAAGTATGGTGGAGCGTCATCAGATTGAAGGTCGTCCTGCACAGGTGATTGCGCAGCACTTGATTTCAGTTTTTGATGAACATTGCAATTAATTTTTACCTTAGTTTTGTTCACGGATGGGTTAGTAAGTATAGGCTCTGCATTAGCAGGGCCTCTTTTTTGTTCCTATGAAAGCAGCTTTTGGTATCATAATTTCTAATTATCATTGCATGATTCAATCTTTGCATGATCTATAGACCTACTGACTATGTATCCTAATTTATATTACGCATTTAAAGATATTTTTGGAATCGAATTAGAGGGGCTGAAGCTGGTGAACAGTTTTGGTTTTTTTGTAGCGCTTTCGTTTATACTTTCTGCTTGGATACTCACCCTTGAACTGAAGCGAAAACAAAATCAGGGTTTATTCACTTTTACCGAGGAAAAAATTTTTGTAGGGGCGCCCGCTTCATTGAGTGAATTAGTCATTAATTTTTTACTGGGTTTTGTTTTTGGATATAAAATCATCGGTGCATTTGTAACCGATGATGCATTCAATGATCCACAAGCATTCATTCTTTCTTCAAAAGGAAGTTTACCCATGGGATTATTGGTGGGATTGGTTTTCGGGGGACTGAAATGGTGGGAAAAACAAAAACAGAAATTGGCTAAGCCGGAAGAAAGAAGCATCCGTATTTGGCCACATGATAGGGTAGGAGACCTTGTTTTGTATGCCGCCGTATTTGGTTTTTTGGGGGCAAAAGTCTTTCATAATCTGGAGAATTGGAATGAGTTTTCAAAAGATCCCATTGGTGCATTGATCTCTTTCAGTGGACTTACTTTTTATGGTGGATTGATTTGTGCGGGTGTAGCCATCATTATATATGCGCGTAGACGAAAAATCAATGTCATTCATTTAGCGGATGCCATGGCACCTACGATGATGTTTGCCTATGCATTTGGAAGAGTAGGTTGTCAGGTGAGTGGCGATGGTGATTGGGGTATTGTAAATTCAAATCCCAAACCATTCAGTTGGATGCCCGATTGGTTATGGGCTTATAACTATCCACACAACGTAATCGGAGAAGGAAAGCCGATTGCAGGTTGTGAAGGTCCCTATTGTAATGAATTGGTGCCGGCTGTTTATCCTACTCCTTTATATGAGATTATTGCTTGTATGATACTTTTTGGGGTTTTGTGGTACTATCGGAAGCGATTAAAAGTGGCCGGACAATTGTCAGGTCTTTACCTCATATTAAATGGGTTGGAACGCTTTTTTATTGAAAAAATTCGGGTGAATACCAAATATGAGAACCTTCCTTTTCAACCAACACAGGCTGAGCTTATCTCTTTCACCATGATCATTGCAGGTATCTTATTGATGGTCAAAGCCAAAGATTGGTTCTCTAAGTATTCTAAATAGTCTTCAATCATTTGATTTCTACGGAGTCGTCTATCTGATAATCAATTAGATAGACGATTTTTTTTGTCCATTTTTTACCTCCTACCACTCATCCTTGTAAAGCACCGTTCATTATAAAACTATGTACTATGCTAAACATAGTACATAGTTTTGTTTTGTAATTAGTAAGAACGAGAACTAAAAACCTTTAAATAACCAATTATGAGAAATTTAATGACCCTGCTGGCTACCATTGGACTTACTGCGATGTCGTGGGCAGTTCAGGCACAAACCGGAAAACTGAACGGATCCGTTAATGGCGGACAAAAAGCTGTAGAAGCCGCATCTGTAGGTGTTTTACGTGCAAAAGACTCAGCAGTAGTAAAACTGGCTGTCACCGATAAAAACGGTCAGTTTGAAGTGGAAAAATTAGCAGCGGGTAAATACCTGGTTGTTGTACAATCTGTTGGTTATACCAAATATTATACTGAGGTGTTTGATTTGTTGAACGGACAAGCATATACGGTAAAGCCGATCATACTTACTCAGGCATCAAAAGAGTTGCAAGGAGTGGTGGTGACTTCTAAAAAGCCGTTTATCGAACAAAAATTAGATAGAACCATCATCAATGTGGATGCTTCTCCAACCAATGCCGGTACTACTGTAATGGAAGTATTGGAAAAGTCGCCGGGTATCTCAGTAGACAAAGACGGAAATATTAGTGTAAAAGGAAAACAAGGAGTCGTAGTGATGTTAGATGGTAAACCTACTTATTTGAGTGCACAGGATTTAGCGAATATGCTGAATAATATGTCTAGTTCAAATTTGGAATCTATTGAAATCATGACCAATCCGCCTGCACGATTTGATGCATCTGGTAATTCCGGAGTCATCAATATCAAGACCAAGAAAACAAAAGTGATGGGATACAATGCCAGTATCACAACCGGATATACACAGGGTGTGCTTCCCAAAACCAATAATAGTGTGAATCTGAATTATAGAAAAGGGAAAATGAATTTCTTTGGAAATGCTAGCTATAACTATAACAAAAATTTTGGTGACCTGAAGATCGATAGAAATTTCCGTGATCAGAATACCGATGCATTATTATCCTCTTTTGATCAAAGAGCAGATAATCAGCGTGAATTCAACAGTTATAACTATAAAGCCGGTTTTGATTACTTTATGAGTAAAAAAACCACTTTAGGGTTGGTAGTCAATGGTTATGATAGTAAAGGCATTGAGTATACAGACAATACAACGCTTATCAAAGATCCGATGGGTGCATTGGTAACACGTACCCAAGCCATTAATGATGTGCATCTACACTTCAATAACGTTGGTGTAAATATGAATCTGCGTCATGTATTTGACAGTACCGGAAAAGAATTGACAGTTGATGCTGACTATATTCGATACACACAGGATAATACACAAATGCTTACCAATGATTTTTATGATCATTCCGGGAATATTAAATCCCCCAAAGAAATTTTACGTGGCATCTTACCGGCTGCCATCAATATCTATAGTGTGAAAGCCGATTATACTCAATCACTGAAAGGACAAATGAAATTAGAAACCGGATGGAAAAGCAGTTATGTGAATACTGATAATGATGCTCAATATGCTAACTGGAATGGAACTGTTTTTGTAAATGATGTTACGCGTAGTAACCACTTTCTATACAAAGAGAATATCAATGCGGCTTATCTGAATTTGAATAAACAATTTAATAAAAAGTGGAGTGCACAATTAGGACTTCGTGCTGAAAATACTAATATCACCGGTAATCAATTAACAACCGGCGAAGTGTTTAAGCGTAACTATACTCAGGTATTTCCGACCCTGTATATTGGTTATACCGCCAATGAAAAGAATCAGTTTGCCTTAAGTTATGGTCGTCGCATCGATCGTCCGAACTATCAGGATTTGAATCCGTTTTTCTACTTCTTGGATAAGTATACCTACCAGGTGGGTAATCCATACCTAAGACCACAATTCAGCCATAATATTGAGTTGAATCATACTTTCAGAGGCATACTCAATAGTTCCATCAATTATAGCACTACCAATGATATTCTGCAAGATGTGCTAGAGCAGATTGATAGTACCAATACTTCATTTGTAAAGAAAAGTAATATTGCACGCAGGCAAAATATTTCCGCTTCTGTGAGTTTGGGGATGCCGGTTACAAAATGGTTTAGAACCAATATTTATATGAATGGATTTTATAACAAATTCACCGGTGTCGTTAATGGGGGAGCAATATCAGTAGGAGGTGCAACCTTTATGACCAATATCTCCAACCAATTTACTTTACCAAAAGGATGGGGTGCAGAATTGAGTGGATTTTATCGCACGGGTGGAGTAGAAGGGGTATTGGCTATGAGATCTATGGGTGCCGTAAATATTGGCTTTACCAAACAAGTATTGAAAAATAAAGGAACCATACGATTGGTGGCTCGTGATATTCTTTTTACACAACAATTCCGTGGATACAGCAGATACCAAAATGTTGATGTAACGATTCGCCAGGCTAGAGATAGTAGAGTTGTGAACCTGAGTTTCACCTACCGCTTTAGTAAGGGTAAAACAGCAGCACAGCGTAAAAGAGGTGGAGCTAATGAAGAGCAAAATCGAGTAAGTATCGGTGGAGGTAATTAATAGACAGATGCATGAACGGAGTTTAGCGGAAGAATAGATACTATTTTCCATTCGACCTAAAATGACTCCGTTCATCCTTATTTGGCAATTTTATGTAAGGTTTAGCTGTCAATTTAGCTGTATCAACTTTGTTTTTTTCTCATGTGCATTATATAGAAGGCGGCCCCGATGTCTATCGGGGCTTTTTTTTGCGTATAGGTTATGGCTAATAGGTAATGGTGATTAGTCGATAAATTGAAGTTTATGGGATTAAATATTTCTAAAACGTTTACTTACAAATTGAACTACGCTCTAGACCATTACCTATAAGCTATTACCTATTAGCTATAATCCTCCCTATCTTTGCCAAAAACAACACCATGCCTTCTTTCGACATAGCCAGTAAAGTAGACCTGCAAACGCTTGATAATGCAATCAACACTGTAAAAAAAGAAATTGCGGGCAGATTCGACTTCAGGGATTCTCATGTTTCTATTGAACTCAATAAAAAAGATTTTATCGTCTCTTTGGAAGTAGAAAGTGATATGAAAATGAAGCAACTGATCGATGTCCTTATTGGTCGCGCTATTAAACAGGGAATTGATGGGAATGCTTTTGATTTTTCAAAAGATGCTTATCCCAGTGGTAAAGTGGTGAAAAAGGAAGTACCTGTTCGCAATGGGCTGAAGCAAGATGATGCCAAAAAGATCGTCAAAATGATCAAAGACAGTGGTTTGAAGGTGCAAGCGGCTATCATGGACGATATTATTCGGGTAACTGCCAAAAAAATTGATGATTTACAGGAAGTTATAGCAAAATGTAATGCAAGCAGATTCGGTATCCCCCTACAATATATCAATATGAAAAGTTAAAAAATCCTGTATTCTTGAGTCTTTCTTGGGTCTTGTCTCTTCATTCTTGAACCTTATTCTATTCATTTTTTGGCAAATAAGCAGCATTTCGTTACTTTTGCAATCCTTAAAAATAAGCGTACGGCCAAATCCGTACCACCTAAAAATAAAAATTATGAAACAAGGTATCCATCCAGAAAATTATCGTTTTGTTGTGTTCAAGGACATGAGTAATGGTCATTCATTCCTGAGCCGTTCAACTGCAGCTTCAAAAGAAACCATTCAATGGGAAGATGGTAATGAGTATCCTGTGATCAAATTGGAGATCTCAAATACTTCTCACCCTTTCTACACCGGTAAAAATATGCTGGTTGATACTGCAGGTCGTATCGATAAATTCAAGAAGCGTTACGAGAAGAAGAAATAATTTCAACTTCAACTATATTAATAGTCCCGCTTGTACCACTTGCGGGACTTTTTTTTGCCCTTAATTTCCGTTCATCATCAACCACATTCTTATGCTATAGTAAGGCATGAATGGTAGGGATAATTTTGTTGTTACAATTTGTAAACATGAAATATATCCTACAAACTATTTCCTTAATTATGATAGGTGGAACTTTGATGCTCACTGCTTGCACAAAGCGTCCTGTTACGCCACAATTACCACCGGTACCACCACAGCAACCTTCCGGCAAATTATCGAAACTGGTATATGATACGGGTGCATATGATTCATTGTACTACCTCGCAGATGGTCGTCTTTCTAAGCTGGTGAACAATATTGATCCAGCAGTGAGTGGTGGGGTTCGTTATGAGTTGAAGTATCATAGTTCCGGTAAACTTGAACGTATCAATAGTAGCGAGGGTTGGTATTATTTGTACCTATATAGTAATGGGAAACTGGCCAGTATTAGTC
>JACVCQ010000176.1 GCA_016741945.1 Chitinophagaceae bacterium | reverse complement strand
TTGTTACACCGGCTGTAGGTTGTGCTCCTTATAATGCGGTGTTTAATAACACTTCTTTGGCTGGACAACAATTTCAATGGGATTTTGGAGATGGAGGTACTTCTACAGCTACCAATCCAACACATCTTTATGCAAATCCCGGCACCTATGTAGTTCGTTTGATTGCCATTGATAATGCCACCTGTAATATCAGAGATACTGCATTTCAAACCATAACAGTGAGTGGAAGCCCGACTGCGGCGTTCACTTATTCTCCCAATCCAACAGAACCAAATACTGCGATTAGTTTTACCAATAATTCCATTGGAGCTACATCTTTCAAATGGTTATTTGGAGATGGCGATAGTACGTTAGGTAATAATATCGACGCAACGGTTCGACATTTATACAACCAAACCGGCACCTTTAATGCCTGTTTGATTGCTTTCAATGCCGCCGGTTGTAGCGATACTACCTGTCAGTCTATCAGTGTAGTGATTAATGTTGCCGCCAATGTACCCAATGCATTTTCACCTAATGGAGATGGAAACAATGATCGAATATTTGTGCGTGGTTTTGGAATTGGAAAAATGACCTGGCGTATCTATAACAGGTGGGGTGTACAAGTATACATCAGTAATAATCAGGCAGAAGGGTGGGATGGAACGTATAAAGGAAAATTACAACCACAGGAAGTGTATCACTATACATTACAAATAGAATTTACCAATGGTGATAAACTTTCTAAAAAAGGAGATATTACTTTACTTAGATAATAGTGTGTATGCGTACTAGTGTTCATAAGATAATAATTGGGTTCACGTTTTGTTTGCTTGCTGTAAATGTGAGTGGACAAGGATTGAATTTTTCTCAATACTTCAATACACCTATGTTGGTGAATCCGGCCAATACAGGATTTAATCCTGATTTCGATTATCGAATCGGCGGTAATTACCGAAATCAATGGGCCAGTGTAGGAACTCCTTTTCGTACCATGAGTTTGTGGGGTGATACCAAATTATTTGGCAACCGTTTTGAAAATGGTTGGATGGGGGTAGGAGCCGCCTTATACAGTGATAGAGCGGGTAGCGGTAATCTTATATCCACCAATGGTTATGCCAGTGTCGCTTATCATCAAATGTTAGGATACAACAGTTTATTGAGCGGTGGATTTTCAGTAGGGTTTATTAATAAGCGTATCGATATCAGCAAACTCAATTTTGATAACCAATGGAATGGACAATTCTTTGATGTGAATGTACCGTCGAATGAGCCATTCCTATTTAGTCAAACAACTTTTGTTGACCTTCAAGTAGGTATGAACTATGCCTATTTTGCATCCGATAATTTTTATTTCAATCTAGGTGTGAGCGCAAAGCATGTGAATCGTCCACGTGAAAGCTTCTTTTCGCCTACTGCTGTGGATGCCAGATTAAATCCTCGATTCACTGGTTTTGTAAATGCCAGTATCAAGTTTGAAGATTTGTGGATTGTGAATCCCAATATCTATGTCAGTAAAATGGGTAATGCTTGGGAAACCGTATTGGGTTTTAATGCCAATCGTAATCTCAGTGGCGATGGGGAACAACAAATGATTTTAGGCTTATACTATCGTCATAAAGATGCAGTGATACCAATGGTAGGTTATCAGGTGAATGATACTCGTTTCACATTTAATTATGATGCTACTATTTCTAATTTGGGCAACATCAATGGATATCGTGGTGCCTATGAAATCTCGATCATTAAGAGTGGAATTTTCTCCAACAGCAGTAATGCGGTGAAATGTCCGACGGTGAAGTTTTAGTGAATAGTCAATAGTGAATAGTCAATAGTGAGTAGTGAGTAGTGAGTAGAAAGGGGGGGGGGAGTACACTGACTACTGACTATTCACTACTAACTAAACCTAAGTAATTAACAATTCACTAATTCACCATTCACTAATCCTCTTCTCTCTCAATCGAATAATCTTCCTTATCCAAGTACTTACTATACTTTTTATTCACTTCTGCTGACTGCTCTTTTCCGTTGATCCAGAGCTTTTTGTTTTTGATCTGGATCTTGTACGATTTGTCTTTATCAATTAATCCGTCTTTGTCTAATTCATCTACAAAAGCCTTCAGTTCTTCAATGTTTTTTTTGGCTTCGCGAATGCCTTCTTTGGCTTCAGCCATTCCTTTTTCTACTTCTTTTCTGATACCTTCAAAATCAATATGGTGTTTGATTTTTTCACCCTTGAGCTCTTCTTTTACTTTTACCATTTCTTTTTCTACCTCTTTATGTATTTCTTTAAAATCGATTTCGCGTAAAGCAGCTTGTACCTCTCTCATCGCACTCTCTACTTCTTTTCTGATGCCTTCCACATCCATTTTTTTGATTTCTTCCATGGCTTTTTTCATTTCCTTTTCCATTTTGGTGAAATCAATTTTGAGTTCACGGTCTAGTTCAAGTGTGGCTTTGTCGAGTTCTTTTAAAGCTTTGTCCAGATCTCCCACTTTGTATTCTCTGTCATTATCTGTATACACTTTAAATTTCTTTTTGCTTTTGGTGGTATCCTCATCTATATAGGTGTAGGAAAAAGGTTTGGGAGGGTTTACAGATTCATCTGCAACTTTCCAAGCACTAATGCCAATGACTGATAGTGCCAATATCCCTGCACCAATCCACTTGCTGTTCATAAACGTTTTCATGCGGTTTGTTTTTTAGTGAACGAATGATTTCGTAGTAAATATACGAGTAGATTCGTAAATAAGAAATCTTTCGTACTTATTGGTATTTTTTTAACAATTACCCGATGAGATAAGCCTAAGTTTTAAGGGTAGCTGCACCATAAAGCTTTATATTGCAAATCTCAAATACGAACCGATGAAATACTTGCCGCTCGACCCCAATCTGTTCATAATCAATCGTAAGCGTTTTATCAAAGCCATGCTACCCAATAGTCTAGCCATTTTTGTTAGCAATGACGAATGGCCAATGAACGGCGATGCACTACACAAGTTCAAGCAGAATAGTAATTTATATTGGTTAAGCGGTATTACCCAAGAAGACTCCATGGTTGTTCTTTTTCCCGATTGTCCGGATCCGAAATACAGAGAAGTATTGGTATTGGTTCGTCCCAATGAACTGAAAGAGAAATGGGATGGTAAACGTCTTCGTAAACAGGAAGCCACTGCTATCTCAGGGATAACCACAATTGTCTGGCTGGACAGCTTAGATGCCCTTTTACAAACATGGATGCATTTGGCAGATAGTGTATATCTGGATACCAATGAAAATGATCGTAAGGCATCATTGATTAGAAGTAGGGATTATCGTTTTGTAGATGAGATGAAAGAACGGTATCCATTGCATACCTATCACCGTGCTGCTAAGATTATGAAGTCTATGAGAGCTATCAAGACCAAAGAGGAAGTGGCTGTATTACAACAGGCAATTAATATCACTGATCTTACTTTTCGTAGATTATTGGGATTCATCAAGCCCGGTGTTTTTGAATATGAGATTGAAGCAGAGATCTTCCACAGTTTTTATAGTCAACGTGCTACCGGACCGGCTTATGGAAGTATTATTGCTAGTGGTGACAGAGCCAGGACCCTTCACTACGTTTCCAATAATCAGGAATGTAAGGATGGAGAGATGGTATTGATGGATTTTGGTGCAGAGTACGGCGGATATTGTGCAGATCTTACTAGAACAGTACCCGTTAACGGTAAATTCACACGCAGACAAAAAACAGTTTACAATGCATGTTTACATTTACATAATTATGCAAAAAGTATTTTAAAACCGGGAATTTCTATAATAGATTATACTGAAAAAGTAGGGGAGGAAGCTACACAACAGTTTTTGAAAATTGGCTTATTGAGAAAAACAGAAGTGAAGAATGAAGATCCCGAGAACAGAGCATATCGCAAATACCTGTATCATGGAATCTCGCATCATCTGGGAATCGATGTGCATGATTTAGGAACAAGAACGGAACCTATACAAGCGGGAATGGTTTTTACCATTGAACCAGGTATTTATATTGAAGAAGAACAATTGGGTGTGAGAATCGAAAATAATTTTTGGATTACAAAAAATGGCAATATCGACCTTATGAGAAATATTCCTATTACCGTGGAAGAGATTGAGGGGTTGATGAAGAAAAATAAGTGAGTAGTCCATAGACCATGGTCCATGGACTATGGTCTATCAACCATAAATATCATGAAACAAATCCCAAACCTCTTTACCCTTTTGAATTTGTTATGTGGTTGTCTTGCCATTGTAATGGTAATGCAAACTGGTTTAACAATGGCCTATTCATCCAACGGAGAAACTATTGTAGAGATACCCGAACACATGCAATGGGCAAGTGTGCTGTTGGCAGTGGCCGCACTTATTGATTTTTGTGACGGTTTTTTTGCGCGTTTATTGAAAGTTCCCTCAGATATGGGCAAACAATTAGATTCTTTAGCAGACGTGGTAAGTTTTGGGGTAGTCCCTGGACTGATAGCTTGGCAGTTTCTTAGATTATCAGTAGCACAAGAACCGGATGGATTAGATGCTTCAATGGGTTGGTTATTACCGGCGTTCATCTTGCCATGTGCAGGCGCTTTCAGACTTGCACGATTTAATATCGATACCACCCAACAGCATGGATTTAAAGGGGTGCCGATACCTGCAGCGGGTTTATTGCTGGCTTCTTTTCCATTGATCTACTGGAATACCCGAGAAACATGGGTGATTACGCTATTACTAAATAAATGGGTTTGGTATGCCATCATTGTTTTAATAAGTTATTTGATGGTATCAACACTACCTATGATGGCACTCAAATTCACGCAGTTGAGCATGCAGAAACTATTTCCTTTTCTACTGATGGGTATTATTGCTATGATTACAGCTTTCCTGTGGGGGTGGTTATCAGTTCCTATCACTTTTATTGCTTATGTAGTTCTATCTTTGCTTCTTAAACAAAAAGAATCATGACTTATAACGTGCAGATTAAAGTAATGCCATTAAAAGACCTCCTCGATCCACAAGGTAAAGCAGTGTTGGGGGGGCTCCAAAACCTTGGTTTAGGAGCCATACATGATGTTAGAGTAGGTAAACACATTACACTGCAAATCGAAGCTGCTTCTGAAGCAGAAGCGCAACAAATAGCTGAAGATGCTTCCAAAAAACTACTCGCGAATCCGGTAATGGAGTTTTATGAGATTGAAATGATAAATTGATGATGTCGGATATTTGATGTCTGATGTCTGATATAAGTATTGCTCAAATCCGACATCCGACATCAGAAATCAGAAATCCCACCTCGCATGCTATATCTCGTCCCCACACCCATCGGTAACCTCAAGGATGTAACTCTTCGTTCATTGGAAGTATTACAGCAAGTGGATGTGATCTTATGTGAGGATACACGTACCTCCTCTAAGTTGTTGAATCATTATCAGATACAGAAGCCGCTTTCTCCTTATCACCAACATAATGAACATAAAGTAGTGGCTCATTTGACAGATCAGATGAAAGCCGGGAAAACTTTTGCACTGATTACAGATGCGGGTACACCTGGGATTTCTGATCCGGCTTTTTTATTGGTAAGAGCCTGTGTACAGGAAGGCATCAAAGTGGAATGTCTACCTGGTACCACTGCATTTGTTCCGGCATTGGTGAATAGTGGCATTCCTTCTAATCGTTTTGTATTTGAAGGATTTTTGCCATTGAAAAAAGGCAGACAAACACTTTTTAAACAATTGGCAACCGAGCAACGAACCATGGTGTTTTATGAAAGTCCGATGCGACTCGTGAAAACCTTGGAGGAAATGGCAGGTTATTTTGGTGTTGGTCGATACTGTAGTG
>JACVCQ010000175.1 GCA_016741945.1 Chitinophagaceae bacterium | reverse complement strand
AAAGCATGATCTGCAAAAGACCCTAATAAGTATGCAACAGCAATCCCCGTCCACCAAGGTAAATCCGATAATAAAAATGCCCCAACCAATTGAAACAATACCAACCCTATAATCGGAAAGATGGTATATGGGTTCTTTCCAATCAAGTTTCTGATCTCAGGATGTTCTTTTAATATGGTTTTAGTACGACCACGATGTGGCTCAGGTGTCTGTGAATAGACAAAGTTAGTTTTAGTAGAAGGCATGATCCAATATAGGGCTAAATCATTATAAATCAATAAATTGTTTATTTAGTTCTGGGATTACCCAAAAAGACAGATTTGATGAATAATGTATGGGATTAACATGACCGACTTACCTTTACACAAAAAACAAGTTGAAATATCTTTTTTTGATCGCAGCGATATGGCTCAGCGCCTGTGCTACCAAAGAACATAACTATGTACCCGCAGAAAATGCCCTTGATGCCGGCAGAGAGTTTATAGATGCCTGTTTGAAAGGTGATTTTTCCAAAGCCAAGTTTTATATGTTGGATGATAGTACCAATATGGGCCACTTGAATCGGGCAGAAACAAAATTCAGGGGGTTAGACAAAGAAGGCAGACAACAACTGAGAACTGCTTCCATAAATATTAGTGAAGTAAGTGATATTGATACGGTTCAAACGATCATCTATTATAGTAATTCTTTCGATCAGCAACCTGTAAAGATCAAAGTGATTAAGCAAAAAGAAGCATGGCTGGTTGATTTTAAGTATACCTTCAATCCAAATCTTTGAGATAAGACGCAACATATAAAGCAATCCATTATGCAACAGAATGTTCTTCACCCCTGGCATGGCGTTCACTATGGTGAAAATGCTCCCAGAGTCGTTAATGCCGTTATCGAGATCCCACAAGGATCACGCTGTAAATATGAAATTGATAAAGAAACAGGATTATTAAAACTAGATCGGGTCATTTTTTCATCTTTCTATTACCCCATTAATTATGGTTTTATTCCACAATCGTATGGTGGCGATAAAGATCCTTTGGATATTTTAGTAATCACTTCCTTATCTGTACAACCATTGACCTTAATGGATGCCAAAGTAATTGGTGTTATGCAAATGATTGATGGAGGCGACCCTGATGATAAAATTATTGCTGTAGCAGCCACTGATCCAGGCGTAAACCACTATAATAATATCGAAGAACTACCGAAACACTTCTTTGATGAACTCAGACATTTTTTTGAAGAATATAAAAAGTTAGAAAATAAATCAGTGGTGGTAGAAGACTTTGGAGATAAAGCAAAAGCCCTGAGTATTGTGGAGGAAGCCATTGACTTTTATAAAAAGAACTTCGGTGTTAAATAAACCCATATGAATACAACCACCATTATTCTACTCATCATTATTGGACTGGCGGCCGGTTTTTTAAGCGGGCTGGTAGGCATTGGTGGGGGAATCATTATTGTACCTGCATTGGTCCTGTTATTGGGTTTTACACAGAAACAGGCACAAGGCACTTCATTGGGTATTATGCTGCTTCCTATTGGTATTTTAGCGGTTATTCAATATTATAAACAAGGATATTTGAATATCAACTATGTACTGATTGTTGCCAGCGCTTTTGTAATAGGCGGCTTTTTGGGAAGTAAACTTGCATTGTCTTTGAGCGACGAGAAAATGAAGAAAGTTTTTGCGGTGATCCTCTTTTTAATCTCGCTAAAAATGTTGTTTTTTGATAAAGTACCTGAAAAGAAAAAAGGGTTATCGGGTCATCCAACACTTGTTACTGAAAAAAACAATCATAAAGGCTGAATTGGAATGATTCTGCCCTTATCTTTGCCAAAATTTATCACAAATGGAAGCAAAACAATCCACTGCTAAATACTGGGCTCTCTGCTTTTTTTGGTTAGCCGCTATGATCACTTTGTTATTTGTGTATCGTGAATTTTTCTGGCTGGCACTACCTGGTACTGTTACCTATTTCGCTAAAGCAATGGATATCATGTAATCCATCACCATATTTGAATAAAAAAGAGGCTGTATCATACCATTGATGCAGCCTCTTTCTTTGATGCCTATCGAATATAGTCCATGGACCATAGACCATGGACCATCAACTAACAGCCATCTTTCACCTATATCGTTTAATGATTCTCAAGTTATGGGTACGCATACCTGTCTTGCTATGTATAATTCCCATATTATCGATGGAATCAATTCTTACTTGACCGGAAGCATGTATAATTTTATCAGAAGAAAGTATAATACCTACATGTGTAATTTTCCCTTCTGCATTATCGAAAAAGGCTAGATCACCACATCGGGTTTCCTGTAAGAACCCAACTGATTCACCCAATGCTGCTTGCTGATATGCATCTCTAGGTAATGATTTTCCAAAAAAGCGATAAACCTGTTGTGAAAAGCCGCTACAATCTATACCCATCACAGACCTACCTCCCCATAAATAAGGAGTATTCAGGTATAATTCGGTTAACCCAAGGATCGTCTTTTCATCAAAAACTGCATTTTGGGTATCCCAAAAATTCCCTACATAGCGAAATGAATACCCACCCCATTTATGATCATGAAGATATTGTAATGGCGTACCGGCACTGATATATACCGGTGTGTCATCTACCATCACAATGCTAGTATGATCTTTACTCATCCATGATGTTTGATGATACGTTGGGAGTTCCTTCAATACTGCTAGTTGACTTTTTTGGCACCAACCTTCATAGCGGTCATACAATGATTGTACTTTTAAAAAATCAGTTTCCGTTTCTACAACAACAGCCGGTTCTCCCATCAATAGTTGACTCACCATTTCACTTCGATGCGAAGCTTGAAGTCGCATTGCACAAACAGCTACGATCGGAATAGCATAATGCATACCATGAATTTATGATCAAGATATGGAAATTTGCAAGTTGGGCATCTAATAATAAATACCTATTTTGAATTGTGCATACTGAGAAGTATTCCCATATCAGCGATACAGCATTATTGGAACGTTTTTATACAGACGGGAATAATGAGTGGCTGGGAATTTTGCTCGAACGCTATACTTATCTTTTATTAGGTGTTTGCATGAAATACCTTAAGAATGAAGAAGAATCAAAGGATGCAGTACAACAAATCTTTTTGAAAGCCATTACTGAACTGACTAAGTATAAGGTGGAATATATCAAAAGTTGGCTTTACATGGTAGCCAAGAATCACTGCCTGATGAAACTGCGTAATAAGCATGTTTTTGTATCAGCAGAAGCACATGAGGGGCTTACAGCTACTGAACCTGATAAGGAAAGCCTGCTGGATAAAGAACATCATCTTGGTTTATTAGAACAAGCCTTACAGGAATTGAATACTGAGCAGAAAACATGCGTAACTTTATTTTATCTACAGAAAAGGAGTTATCAAGAAATTGTAGACCAAACCGGATATACACTTTTACAAGTAAAAAGTCATATCCAAAATGGGAAAAGGAACCTCAGGATAGCCGTTGAAAAGAAAATGAAACAACTCTGAATGAACGATCTGAAAGATATATTACATCAGGATGAAGAAATGAATCAGGATGAACTTCTTCGCTATCTGGAAGGCAATGCCACTCCTGAAGAGCGTTTTGCTATCGAAAAACAGATGGCCGATTCAGATTTTATGAATGACGCAGTAGAAGGCCTTCAGGAATTTAAGGATAAGCAGAAACTTCAACAATATGCAGCACAGTTAAATCTTCAACTAAAAAAACAGACTGCAAAAGAAAAGAAAAGAAAACTCAGGAAGGGTATCAAAGATCAAAACTGGGTATTGATTAGTATTGTAACAATTCTTCTGCTTTGTATACTTGCCTATCAAGTTATTCGGATGTTTTATGCCGGCAGATAATTATTGTCTGCATAATCTTTGTATCAGTTCAGTATGTTGGGGGAAATCATTCATCAGTTGTTTTGCTTTCGCCAATTCAAAATCAGCAAAATCAAAAGCAGGGGCAACTGTACACCCTACCAATGAAAATAAGCCTCCCGGAGCTGTTTCCGAAGCAAACCAACACCCTGCAGGTACTACAAACTGATAAACTGATTCCTCACAGTCCCCTAATGTAACGGTCTGTAGTATGCCATCTGGATAAATGATATGGACCCACAAAGGATCGCCATCATAAAAATGCCAGCATTCATCACTTTTGATACGATGAAAAGCAGAATAATTGTCTTTTTCCAATAAAAAATAAATGGCTGAGGAGAAATACCTGTCTCCCGAGAAACGGTGAGGCAAATGATGTTTAGGGAAAGTCTCATTGCTCTTATAGGTTTCCTTATAAAAACCTCCTTCAGGATGTGGCAACAGTGTAAAACGTTCAATAATTGCAGCTATAGTAGGGTTCAAATACAAATATCAGGTAATCAGGATCAGTTTTTGTGGTAGTGAAAAATATTCTGCTTTAATTTTTTCAAGATTTTCTTTTTTATTGAAGAGGCCATAATACTCATCGATATCAATGTGCTTATTTTCTTTATTAACGTACACGGGACCAGATACTGAGCTATCTGTTTCATTTTCAAATTGTACTGTTCGCACAACACCGCTGACTACGGCATTTTCTTTCAGCATACACTTATTTTTGCAGATCACATTACCTTCTACAAGTCCGCCAATTACGATTTCATGACAAAGAATATCTCCATTAACTGTGGCCTTACTGTCTATAATCACTTTATTGTTACAGAAAATGATCCCCTTAAAGTCACCTTCTATGCGTATGGGTGAAATGGTACGAATAATCCCAAAATAAAAACCTCCGGACACTACTTGAACGGCCGGAAGCATGGGCTCTGATTTACTTTTTTTGAGAGAAAACATAGGATAACCCTTAATTTTAGCTGTAGGGATTTATCAAGATAACCAAAAAAAACGGATATGCCATGCTGAAACGCCAATATCACCAATGTTTACAAATAAATAATAATTATGTATCTTGATGCTCAAACACATAGCTACCTGTAGATTTGTGTTATTAATTGACTGTTTATAAACCTCAAACCATGAATAAGTTCAGGGAGCAATTATTGCATGACCCCAATACCAATTTTGGAAATCCATCTTTTTCGGAAGAAAAACTGGTGATCACGAAGTCTACCAATGTATCAGGGGTACTTGATTCAGAAAATGATATTGTATTGGATGGTAACTTCAATGGTGTATTATACAGTAAAAAAACGGTGCATATCACTCCTTCCGGTGTAATGACAGGTGTGATCATCTGTAACGATATAAAAGTGGAAGGTGAGTTTGAGGGATCCTTATATGGTTTACGGGTGAATCTTTGTAAAGATTCCGTATTGAAAGGAAATATTCATTGTACTATCATCAATACTGAAATGAACCAGTATGTAGATGCCAATATCAAGTTGATTAGTCTTGAAACCAATGCTTTTGAAGCCAGTTCACTGGATTTATATACGCATTTGAAAGAGGTATTTGGCAAAAACAATAAAGACAATAATTACCTGAATATTTTCCAGGAAAAAATGTCGCAGGTAAAGCCTTCCAATAAGTTTTACCATCAAACGATTTATGTAGCGCCCAATCCGCCTTCTTCGGGAAGTTCGGATAACAGTGAAGTGATTGAACCGGATCAATCCTAATAACTAAACCTTCTTGAATAAAAAGTCATCCGCCTAAGGCAGATGACTTTTTTAATGCATTTATTGCCTCGTCCTAGAATAAGTTGACACAAAAGTTGACTTATGATGAGTATCAATCATTTAAAGAGAACCCAAAAGGACTACAGTTTATCCTTTAAACTTCAGGTAGTTGATGAGGTTGAAAAAGGTCA
>JACVCQ010000174.1 GCA_016741945.1 Chitinophagaceae bacterium | reverse complement strand
ACAGTATGGAATTTTTGCCTGGGCAATTGGATTTGGATTGCTTCATATCATTTATGGCGCTTTGATGTGGTGGAAATATGAAAGAGCATGAAAAATCCAATAGAACAACTCAATAAAATTTTTGATAGTCGTATACGACTGGGTATCATGAGTGCTGTGATGGTGAATGATGAAGTAAATTTCAACGAACTGAAAGAACTGATACAGGTTACTGATGGAAATTTAGCCAGCCATTTAAAAACACTAGAAGAAAATGGATATATTCTTGTGAAAAAGGGGTTTATCGGTAGAAAGACCAACACAACATATGCCATTACAAAATCGGGAGAGAAAGCATTTAAAGTTCATATTGATGCATTGGAAAAGATGATCAAAGGCTTAAGTTAATGTTATCATTTCCATCGAATATTTCTTAGTACTAGTTAGTATATATAAAACGAAAGCCCCGCGGTTAACGGGGCTTTAGATATAAGCAAGCAATCGAAAAGAGACTATCCATTGAGAACCTCTCTTGAGATGACCAGCTTCTGGATCTCTGAAGTTCCTTCTCCAATAGTACACAATTTTGCGTCACGATAGTACTTTTCTACCGGAAAATCTTTTGTATAGCCATAACCCCCGAATATTTGTATGGCTTCAGTAGCCGTTTTTACTGCCACTTCACTGGCATAATATTTAGCCATTGCCCCTTGTTTTGTTACTTTCTGTCCTCGATTTTTCAAGTCACAAGCTTGCCAGATGAGTAAGTCAGAGGCCATAATCTCTGTAGCCATATCGGCTAGTTTGAAACTGATACCCTGAAAATTACTGATGGGCTGATCAAACTGATAGCGCTCTTTGGAGTATTTGGTAGCTGCTTCATAAGCACCTTTGGCAATGCCGGCAGATAAAGCTGCAATGGATATTCTACCTCCATCCAGGATTTTCATAGCTTGTCTGAATCCGTCACCCACTTCTCCCAAACGGTTGGCATCAGGAATGCGACAATTTTCAAAGATCATCTCTGCGGTTTCACTGGCACGCATACCCAGCTTATTTTCCTTCTTACCGGCGGAAACCCCCCCGGTTCCTCTTTCTACGACAAATGCAGTTGAATTACCACTGGTTCTTGGCTCTCCGGTTCTGCATATGACCACCGCTATGTCTCCGCTTTTGCCATGCGTGATCCAACTTTTGGTACCATTCAAGATCCAGTCATTCCCTTCTTTTATAGCTACCGTTTTCATGTTTCCCGCATCACTGCCAGTATTGGGCTCGGTAAGCCCCCAGGCACCTATCCATTCTGCGGTTGCCAGTTTGGGTAACCATTTATTTTTTTGCTCCTCATTTCCAAAAGAAAGAATATGATTAGTGCACAGTGAATTGTGTGCTGCCAAACCCAATCCTACCGACCCACAAACTTTTGAAATTTCTTGAATGATAGCATTGTACTCAAAGTATCCTAATCCGGCACCACCGTACTGCTCTGGTACCAATACACCCATCAATCCCAGCTTCCCCATTTCTTTGAACACGTTTACAGGAAATTCCTGACTTTCATCCCACTCCATCACATGCGGAAGAATATACTGTTGTGCGAAATCCCGGGCTGTTTGCGCTACCTGTTCTGTTAGTTCTGTCGGTTGAAAATGCATATGTGGTACTTTTTAAATAGACGAAGGTTGCCTAACTAAGCAATCGTTACTAAGGCTACCTTCTGAAAACAAACGACCGTTTGTTAGTTTTCAATGCAAAAGAAATGCTTTTTGCTATTCCCTCCAAAAATGGTTTAAGGGTTAACATTTTTTTTATTCAATGAAAAAAAGGGCTTTGAATCGATCCATCCATTCAGGTTTAAAGCCGGGTAATGTCAGTAATTGATTCATATCAGTAAAAGAACCATTCTCTTGACGCCAGCGTACTATATTTTTGGCAATCTCAATCGGAATCGATGTTTTTATGGCAATCTGATAAGCAGACGCCCGGTTCAAGGGTATTTTTTGCAAGCTGGATTCATGGATTTGTAAATAGGGATCGATTTTTACCAATAGACTATCAGACAACCCATATATGGCTCTTAATTCTTCTTTATGACCAAAACCATTGACTTTTTCACGATACTTGATGATTCTTTCGGCCAATACATTTCCAATACCAGGCAAAGATTTCCAGGCTTCTATATCGGCAGTATTGATGTCAATAGGTTGAATCGTCTGTATCTTTTTTTTGAATTCAGGTATTTGCTGCTTGATGCGGACATAGGGTATTAATTGATCAGCTAATGACGGGGGCATGCCCCATATTTTACGCAAATCTTCAGCTTTCCGAAATCGCCCACCTTTATGTAAATAGTTCATGATTCGTTTGGCCACAGTTGTAGGCATTCCTAATATTTGCCATTCTTCCACAGAAACATGATTCGGATCAAAAGGATAGAAGTGTATATTATCAGCATTACTTTCTTGTTCAACCATTGTATCATTCAGCAACTCTTTCCATTTTTTCCCTTCTGCAGTCATTACTAACAAATCGGGTAATGGTTTGCGTGGAATTAGATAAGGAAGTAATAATAGCAGTACAACAATTATTAAACAGACAAGGATACCTATCCGTTCTTTTTTACTAAACTGATCATAAGCTCGTGATTTCTTTTGCATACATTGATTTTAATTGTATGCTCTTCTTTCTGCTACAATTGCACTTGTAACCCATCATATGCCAATTGCATGTGAGGTGGCAATTCATGATTGATGGCTTCATGTAAACCTAATTGGTGACTGATATGTGTAAAAAATACTTGGGGTATTTGCAATTCACGCGCCAAAGTAACTGCTTCAGCTAATGTAAAATGTGAAAGATGGTTTTCTTTGCGAAGTGCATTCAGCACCAGTATTTTTGTGCCACGTATTTTTTCTTTTTCGGATGCTTCAATGCGATTAGCATCTGTGATATAAGTAAAATCACCGAATCGAAAACCAAATACCGGCATCTTATAATGCCATACTTCGATCGGTAAAACCGGGATATCACCCACAAAAAAGGGCTGTTGATCGATGGTGATCAAATTCAGTTCAGGAACACCCGGGTAACGAGTATCAGAAAACGCATAATAGTAATCCCTCCGCAAAGCCTCTTCTGTTAGCGTGTTGGCATAAATATTCATCGGCTTTTTGTTGAAGTAATTATATGCACGGATATCGTCTAACCCGGCTAAATGATCCTTATGCGGATGGGTATATACTACTGCATCTAGTCGTCGATTATTGATACGCAACATTTGATACCGAAAATCGGGTGTTGTATCTACCACCAAAGAAGTTTGCTGAGATTGAATCAGTACACTGCTTCTTAAGCGATTGTCTTTAGGATTAGTAGAAGAACATACTTGACAATCACAACCTATCATCGGCACACCACTACTGGTACCCGTGCCCAAAAATGTTATGGTGAGAGAAGGTATGTGCACAAATCAAATCTATGCAAATAAGAGCAGAAGCTAGGTAGGTATTTTCCGCAATTATTAAGCTTCCGTGGCAGATTTTCTAACTACTTCTTCATAGAGTTTTTGCGACTCCAAAGTAAGCTTATCAAAATCGATCTGTAATTGAGGAATAATTTCCATTAAAGTATTAATCCTTCCTTCGATATTCAGGAACTTATTTAGTACAACAATACGTTTCGCTTCTAAGAGACACCATCCACTTTGAAAAGTGCCTCTTTCATATCGCACAACATACTCAGATTCGCCCAGTATGTCTTCCAATTTATCTAAAGTAGTTTGCGTGTATTTCATCCTGCTTATTGGTCGTTAAACTGTATAACAATAACTCAGCAAATGTAAGATCTGCACCTTGTTTGGGAGGGGGTGTTGGGGATTAGTTATTCACATTTAGCTGCGAGCTACGAGCTAAAGCGTTAGATTTTGTCATAAAAATAATTACTAGGAGTAATATTGTACAAAAAACAAAAGCTCGAAGCTCGCAGCTCAAGGCTCGCAGCTACTTACTCACCATCTTAATAATCGGCACAATCATTTCTTCCAGACTGATACCGCCGTGTTGGAAGGTATTTTTGTAATAATTGACATAATGATTATAATTATTGGGATAACATAAAAACCCATCTTCTTTTGCGAAAATATAAGATGAATTTACATTGGGTACCGGTAACCCTGCTTCTTTCGGGTCTTTGAATGCTAACACATCCCTGGGTTCAAAATTTAAATTACGACCATGTTTATATCGGAGATTAGTGGTGGTTTGTTTATCCCCAATCACTTTATGCGGTGTCTTCACCCTTACACTACCATGATCTGTTGCCAAGACTACCTTAATAGATTTATCCGCAATTTTTTTCAAGGCCTGATGTAATGGACTGTGTTCAAACCAGCTTTTGGTTAAACTTCTATAACTCGTTTCATCACTGGCCAACTCCTTCAATACTTCCATTTCAGTTCTGGCATGACTCAGCATATCCACAAAATTATACACAATCACATTCAGATCATTTTGCAACAGATTATGGATATTATTGACGAGTTGTTGTCCGTCTTGATGATTCAAAATTTTATGATAACTGATTTTGAGATCTTCTTTTTTCAAACGTTTTAATTGAGCCCTGAAAAAAGTTTCTTCTTCATTATTCTTCCCTCCCTCTTCTTCATCATTTTTCCATAATTGTGGAAATTGTTTTTCGATATCCACCGGCATCAATCCGGCGAAAATGGCATTGCGACAATATTGTGTAGCAGTTGGTAGAATAGAATAGAATGTTTCTTCTTCCAATATCCGAAAGCTTTCTGCAAAAATGGGTTGTATCGCTTTCCATTGATCGAAACGAAGGTTGTCAATGAGAATGAAAAAAAGAGGAATCCCTTTCTCTACATGTGGTAATACTTTAAACTTGAATAGCTGATGACTCATGATAGGAGCTGCAGCTGAAGCAGGTGATACCCACGATGCATAATGTTTAGTAACAAACTTAAAGAACTCTGTATTGGCTTCTTGTTTTTGTGTTTGAAATACTTCACGCATTTCCGGACTATCACTTTTCTCCATTTCAAGCTCCCAGTAAACGAGCTTTTTGTAAATCTCCATCCACTGGTTATAATCAGGATTATCATTCAAAGCCATGAATAATTCCCGAAACTGTTGTTGATAAGCAGTGGTAGTTGTTTCTGCTATCAATCGTTTATTATCAATGATTTTTTTTAAGCTAAGCAATACTTGATTGGGATTCACAGGTTTAATCAAATAATCACTAATCTGTCTGCCAATGGCCTCATTCATGAGGTTCTCTGTTTCATTTTTGGTGATGAGTACCACGGGAATATTACTATTTACCTCTTTGATGCGAACCAATGTTTCTAATCCGGTGATACCGGGCATGGTTTCGTCCATCAATACCACATCTACCAGTTCATTTTTGACAAATTCAATAGCATCAAATCCATTGGTAAGTGTGGTTACCGCATACCCTTTTTGTTCCAAAAATAACTTCTGCGACTGTAGGTTTTCGTTCTCATCGGCGACCCATAAAATGTTGGCTAATGGCATATCCTATTTTGACTGATTAGTCGAAATAAACCTGAGCGGTTGTATTCACCTATTAAAATAAAAAATAAGAACAGTTTGTGTAATAGTCAGGAATAGGCAGGTTTATTTGTGCATAGATAAGGCTTAACAGCCATAAATCTATTTCATTCCATCGAATCACATATCTCTTTGTATTTTTGCAGACTGTCTTTACGACCAATTTAACAAATTATCAACAGGTATGCCTGATCTGAAAAGAAAAATCATCAATGACCCGGTTTATGGTTTTATTACCATTAATCATCCATTGATATTTGACATCATTGCCCACC
>JACVCQ010000173.1 GCA_016741945.1 Chitinophagaceae bacterium | reverse complement strand
CACCAGGGTAGTAAACATCACGTAAACCATCGCCATCAAAATCAGCGGTTACAATGTATCCTCCTCCGATATTGAAATTAAATGCGCTAAAACTCAAATTCCCAGGTGTGCTGTTGTTCTTAGCAATAGTTAAACAGCCGTAAGTAGCTGACAGTACCTCAGGTTTACCATCTAGATCCATATCTTGATGCGTCATATTGTATGCACCACAAGAAGCCAATACAAAAGCTTGATTCTGATAGGTTGATGCATTCAAAGGAGTTGGACAGAAAATTCCATTAAAAGAAACAGCAGAATAGGCTGTTTTATTACAATTATTGGTAACTGATATAGGAGCAGTAGAGGCACCTACCGGTACAGTTACCGTTAATACCCCAAAAGAAGCAGTTAAAACGGTTGCTTTGGTTGCACCGAAATATACTTTGTTATTAGCCGGATTGGCATCAAAATTTGCTCCGGTAATAGTCACCGTACTACCAATAAAACCGGTATTCGGTGAAAAATTATTAATGATTGGAGCATTACACTGTGCTATTACTTGATGCATGCCAGTACACAACATCAACAGCAAGAATAATGCGTAAATACTTTTTTTCATATTGGTTGTTTTAAGACTTAAAAGTGATTTTAAGGGTCAGATCAGAGGGATTAAAATTTTCCGGAACATTTATTTTCAACTTGTCGAGCAGCACATCTGATGCACATTCAGCACGATGCATAGCCGCTTTATCAGCTGTAAAGACCACTTCTTTCAATAATTTCTGTGAGGTTGAATTATTGGTTACTTCAATTTCAAAACGAATTTCTCTGGCGTCCGGACTTTCATTGAATACAAAGAAATGTATTTGGTTTACACCGTTACATTTCACTACCCTGTATTCAACATCAATATGCGTTTTACTTTCGCCTAAAAAGGTCCAGTCCTTATAAATAACCGGATCATTGTTTTGTGCCTGAGAAAAAATGGGCATACTGAGTATAATCAGTAAGGCCAGCCAAATGGATTTTCGGATCATAACTTTTAGTTTTGGTTTGTTGTTAGTAAGAAGCATTGTTAAAAGCTGGGGAAGTAAAATAGAACAAGCAGACGCAATATCTAAACTTGTATTGCCATCATCTACCACATCCTTGGATACATTAGAAATTTTATGGCACAGTAACAGTGCGATAATAATACCAGAATGGCAATAGAATGACACTCTGCTTGTGAAGCGGATTCATAGAGTTGATTTTGGTTATTGGTTTTTAAGACAATCTCATTGTAAGAAAGTCAGCTTATGAGGATATTGGATACAATTATTTTCAGAGAGATTAAATGAAAATAATCGTATAGTAAGTTCTAAAATCACATTCGAAAATCAAACACAGATTTGATAAAGCATACTTTTAAATCGATGAAAATGGCTTTTTAGTAGATAAGAAAAAGTAAAATGAAAGCAGACAACTTAAAAACTGATTAAATCGCATTGATTTTCGCTATATTATACATGCACAGAATGCTTACATCACCCTATCTTTACATGATATCCCTATAAATCTGATATCCCTATGTATTCTGTACTGATTGCTGACGATAATATCATCGAAAGAGATGTGATTGCATCTTATCTATCAAGAATTAAAAAAGTGAAAGTAGTGGCAGAATGCTCAGATGGCGCATCAACAAATACATACTTATCAGCCCATCAGATCGATATCGTTTTTTCAGATATAGATATGCCTAGATTAAATGGCATCAACCTGTTAAAAGGCATTCCTAAACCTCCTGTTTTTATTTTCATCTCTTCGTTTCCTGAGTACGCTGTAGAAAGTTATAACCTCGATGCAATAGATTATATTATAAAACCTACCAGTTTTGAACGGATTCAAAAAGCTGTTGATAAAGCCATTGAATATATTGAGCTTAAAAAAAATCTAACACTTGAACAAGAAAAGACAAACAATGAAACACCCATATTTGAAATTGGAAAAGATATAACCACTGACAACTTTTTCTTCATCAAAGAAAATAATACTTACACCAAACTGAATATTCAAGATATTACCCATATTGAAAGCATGGGCGATTTTTCAAAAATTCATACTACCGGACAAAAAAAATTTGTTGTACTGGTTAGCTTGAAAAATATCGAAAAACAATTATCGGCAAAAATCTTCCGAAGAGTCCATCGGCAATATATCGTGAACCTATTGCATATAGGAAGCGTTAATAGTACAGAAGTACAATTGACGGATAAGTATACGATTCCACTCAGTAATACTTATCGACAGATTCTTATTGAATCTGTTGTTGAAAAAAAATTATTGAAAAGATTTGGTGACTAATTTTTTTTGAAAATACTATACTGCAGGTGGCAGAAATACCCTCACTTCTGTTCCTTTATCTTGCTCACTGAAAAAATATAATTCACCTTTCATCATTTGAACGAATGATTTACATAGTAATACCCCTAAGCCATTCCCCTTTTCCTGACTCGTTCCTATGGAAGAATTTACTACACATGCAGATGCTTGATTCAATATACATAACTTCTCCTTGCTTACTCCAATACCCTCATCCTTGATGCAAAGCACTTGAAATTGGGTATTTTCCATCGTAGCAAATGCTATGGTTTTATTGGCATAACTGAATTTGATGGCATTACTGATCAAATTTCTCATCACACATAAAAGCATCTCTTGATCGGCCCATACAGACATCTGTCGCGGAATATTGTTTTTTATTACCAATTGCTTCTGAATAATGGCATCAGAAAATGATACCAAAACCTGATCTACCATCTCAGCAAGATTAACAGTTACTGGCTCAGGCACAAATCCCCTCATTTGGCTGGTTGCCCATCTTAATAAATTATCAAGTAATTCCTGTGTATAGCCTAATGTATTTTTTAATTGTGCAGTATATTTTTTCAACTTTTCTTGCGAAATTTCCTGCGAATCCAGTAAATAGGCAAATGCCATCAAAGAGTTTATGGGCGTTCGCATATCATGACTAATCGTTCCCAATAACTGATCTTTCACATTTACCAGTTCCTGAAGCGAATTCTTCTGTTCAGAAATAATTAAGTTCAGCTTTTTTGCTTTACGATGGCTATAAAAAATAATAGTCCCAACAATCAGCAAAACAATCACAGAAATCAAGAAAAACAAGTTCAAGTATTTATTAAACCTAAGTTCAAGTCGTTGATTATCGATCTGCTCTTTAGCAATTGCCTGCAGGTAGTCTGACTTATCCTTTTGTTGTTGAAATGCAGCAGCTTGCAAACTCGCCTCATTTTGTAATTTAGTTCTCTGTTGCAAAAAAATCAATTGCTGCACATCTTTCTCCTTCTTAGCAAGTTCCAGTTGATCTCTTTGTGTAGCTGCCAGTAAAACTTGTTGTTTTAGTTCATTATCCAATAACTGTTTATTGTACTTATATTCTTTTTCTTTAAGCTCAAAATCAAGCAATAACTGCTTTCTCGTGATTTCTCTTTCTTTTTCAGCATTGAATAAACTATCTTTTATAACAATGTATTGCTTAAAATACAGGTACGCACTGTCATAGCGACCCGACTTTTCATATATTTTACTGATGAGTTCATAACCGGTTTGTAAAACTCCCGGAATTTTGTACCAATATGCAACACTAACCGCAGAACGTGCCATGAGTAATCCTGCATTATAGTTTTTTTGAGACAAAAAGTATTCCGCATAACGTATTTTATTCTTAGACGCTGAAACATAATACTCATGAGTTTTATCCAGATTCATCACTGTCTCAAAATACTGCTGCGCTTTTGTATGATCACCCAATAGCCCATATACTTCCCCGATATTAGCATTAATAGAAGCTGCTAAAGCCGGATCATCATGCGTGAATGCAATGGGAAGTGCTTTTTTGAAATATTCAAGTGCATGTATATATCGCTGCGCTGGCAGTACACCAAAATGAATGAGATCTTTATCGCTCGCTTTCATAAGGGCAATGCCCATTGCTTCACTCGCTACACCCACTCCCCTTGTATTCGGACCATCTTCTACAAATATGCTAAGTGCCAGTGTAAGGAAAGGAAATGCTTTATCGAACTGATTCAAATCCATATATACTTCAGCAATATTCATGTAGCAACTGCCTACTTCTCTTTTCTTGCCTAGCTTTTCATACAAAGAAATAGCTTGCTGATTTTTTTCCAGTGCTTTTACATAATCCTTACTATCCATGTAAATAGCTCCGGTATTCAAAAGTACACGGGCCATATTTGCTGTATGATGAGTAGCACTAGCAATTTGATAGGCTTCCTGATAATGAGATAGCGCTTCTGAATACCGGGTTGCACTATGATAAAATAAAGCAGCTTTAAACTGAGCATCAAAAAGATTGTTTTTAAAATTGAGTTTTGCAGAGAGCATACAAACACTATCAAGGTATAATTCCATCGGATTATATCGATGTTGACTTCCATAATACCTGAACGCCTGATCATACAATCTCAATTTGACAGAATCAACTTTGGAATACTTTTTGAGTGAAGCCAAAATAGCCTCTTCAGATTGGACCTGTGCATGTACGTTGGCATGACACAAAAACATTATGCAAAATGTTACAATGATACAGCGCACCATAGCAAATCAGATCAGTTCTGTATGATAAGTTGATAATAAAAAAAATGAGGAGCTTTATTACAGAAAGTGCTTGTAGCAATTGGGGATATTGGTTTTCTCACGTGTTGGTTGTTTGGGAATGAATAAACACAAAACTCTAATATAGTACTTTAGCATTTCTTAGCCATAACCTGTTCAAGATTAATAAATGGCTCTAGCAGTAGGACTGGCATCTAATGCAACAAACTCACCATACTGGTATTTATAATATGCAGTGATTGCAATCATCGCAGCATTATCAGTACAATATTCAAACGAAGGAATATATGTTTGCCATCCATGTTTTTGACCCGCATCAATCAATGCTTTTCGTAAACCACTATTGGCACTTACCCCTCCGGCTATACACACTTGCTTGATTCCTGTTTGTTGTACTGCTTTTTTTAATTTCTTAATCAAAATATTTACGATGGTATATTGAACAGAAGCACACAGATCATGCAGATGATGCTGAATAAAATCGGGCGATTGCTTTTGTAAAAAATACAATACAGATGTCTTCAATCCACTAAAACTGAAATTCAATGCAGGGATCTGCGGTTCGGCAAAACGAAAGGCTTCCGGATTTCCCGTTTTTGCATACTGATCAATCAAGGGGCCGCCGGGATAGGGTAAACCTAAGAGCTTTGCTGTTTTATCGAATGCCTCTCCCGCCGCATCATCAATGGTTTCTCCAATGACTTCCAAATCCAGAGGCGAACGAGCTAATACAATCTGCGTATGTCCACCACTCACCGTTAAACACAAAAAAGGGAAAGAAGGTGCCGGATCCATAATCAGGTTCGCCAGTACATGCGCCTGCATGTGATGTACGCCTATCAAAGGGATATTTAATGACAATGCCATTGATTTCGCAAATTGTGCTCCCACTAATAAGCTGCCAATCAAACCAGGCGCTTGTGTAAATGCAATGGCATTTATGGTTGACAGTTCACAATTGGCAGCGGATAAGGCCTGATGCACAACAGGCACAATATTTTGCATATGAGCACGGCTCGCCAGCTCAGGTACAACACCACCATATTGTTCATGGACACTTTGATTGGCAATAAAATTGGATAATATCTTCCCATCTACGCATACAGATGCAGAAGTCTCATCACAAGAGGATTCAATCGCTAATATGGAAATTGCCCGGCTAATAATGCGAGTATTGGTAAATAAGCCTGCAAAATTACAGCAAGAAAAGTGTTGATCCGGATTATTT
>JACVCQ010000172.1 GCA_016741945.1 Chitinophagaceae bacterium | reverse complement strand
AAACGGTGTGATAAGATATACCCAATTACGTAACAGGAGTAAACGACAGGTTTCTTACGGTAACAATATTACAGAATGGCTATAATCCAGGGATGTATATTAAGGTTATGGTGTAACCTAACAGGTTTCAGATAAGTCGGGTGTAGACAAAGGTTGTAGTTGGAATGACAGAGCATTCTGGTAGATTCCGGGTGCACGTCGCTTCCTCGAAGAAGACTTAAGTACCAATACCATCGGATTCCGTTGTGCAATGAGTCATTATGGTGCTGCCGAAGGAATTTCCCGCAAAGCCAAAACCGGTCAATTCTTCCCTCCCCGCCGCAATAAACGTTAAGAAGGAAAAGGTAAAATAGAAAGAGCTGTCCTTGGTAAAGGGGCAGCTTTTTTGTTTGGGTGCTGGGTACAAGGTACTAGGTACTAGTTTTTTGTCTCGCCGAAGGCGAGACTTGTACCTTGTACCCAGTACCTTGTACCCAGTACCTTGTACCCAGTACCTTGTACCCAGTACCTTGTACCCAGCACCTTGTACCCAGTACCTTGTACCCAGCACCTTGTACCTAGTACCTAACTCCCAACCCTCTTACATAACCCACCATCATTTTTTGAAGCAGGTTGAGTTCAGATACGGCAGATTGATAGATGCTTGCACTTATATAATGACTCAGAAAAGCTATTTCATTTTGAGTTTCTAGTTCATAGGAAGATCCAATAGCAACATGAATAAAATATGTTTGATCCGCTATCGTTCTTCTGCCACAGCCTTCTGCGATATTGGATGCAATGGATACTCCTGATCGATTCATCTGCACAGCCAATCCAAACTTTTCATGAGCAGGAAATGATTGAGTCAAATCATGAATTGTCTTAGCCAACTTAACTGATCGTTGCCATATCCCTAAAGTTTTGAAATCTCGCATTATCCAATTTTCCTGTAATCTATAAATTTGAAATGTGTTTATCGTTAGGTATTTCCCGCATTTTTTGCTGAAAGGTACTAGGTGCTAGGTACTAGGTTTATTATTTACCTTGCAAAACAAAAATTTACAACCTAGCACCTAGCACCTAGCACCTAGCACCTAGCACCTAGCACCTAGCACCTAGCACCCAAACACAATAACACATGACAACCCCAGAACTATACAACATCTACCTCCAACACCCCTCCATACAAACTGATACCAGGAAACTTAAGCAAGGTGATATCTTCTTCGCCTTAAAAGGTCCCAACTTCAATGGCAACCTATTCGCAGCTAAAGCACTCGAAGCGGGTGCTGCTTATGCTGTGATTGATGAAATGCAAGAAGGGGCTGATGAGAGAATGATAGGGGTGCCGGATGTTTTACAAGCATTACAAGATTTAGCATCTTATCATAGAGATCAATTCAACATACCTTTTATTGCGATTACGGGTAGTAATGGAAAAACAACGACCAAAGAATTGGGGTCATCAGTGCTTGCGTCACATTATAAAACTTATACTACACAAGGCAATCTCAATAATCATATCGGTGTTCCTTTGACCATTTTAAGTATCCAAAAAGATGCGGAAATGGCAGTGATAGAAATGGGTGCGAATCATCAAAAAGAAATAGAAGGATATTGTGTATATACAAAACCAACACATGGTATTATCACCAATTGCGGTAAAGCACATTTGGAAGGATTTGGGGGTATAGCAGGAGTCAGAAAAGGGAAAGGCGAATTGTTTGATTATATCAGAGAACATAACGGTGCCATTTTTATGTATGATGATTATGATTACCTGCACAGCATGGGTAATGGCATTGCACAAAAATATGTGTATGGTACCTACAGTGGTACCGTAACCGGATATGTACAAGCAAGTGAGCCATTCTTAGAAGTTGCCATCACAAAAGGATTGGAACAGAAGATCGTGGCTACACAATTGGTGGGAGATTACAATCTACCGAATGTATTATGTGCCATAGCAATCGGTAAATATTTTGGGGTGCCGGAAGAAAAGATTGTATCAACCATTGAACAATATACGCCCTCCAATAGCAGATCACAGATGCTGGAGAAAGATGGTAACCATATTATATTAGATGCATACAATGCCAATCCTACCAGCATGCGGGCTGCTATTGAGAATTTTACCAAATTTCCATCAACAGAAAAAGTGTTGATGTTGGGAGGTATGATGGAATTGGGAGAAGATAGTATCATGGAGCATCAACAAATAGTCGATCTGATCACTCAACATAGATGGAAACAGGTGGTATTGGTAGGTGGAGATTTTGCAAGTACAAAACATCCATACATCTATTTCCCGGATTCATTAGCTGCGGCAAATTGGTATCAACAACAAGATTTCCAAAATACCTACCTTCTCATCAAAGGATCCAGAAGAATGCAGATGGAGAAGATTCTGGGGTGATTAACCTTGTTAAATAATATTATAGAGATACAACACATCAAAACATGTATGTACAACCCTTCCGGGTTTTGGATTACATTAGGTGTGATTTATTTTTGTGTTACAATCTTGATCAAGGTAATATTCGAATCAAATAAATCATTGTAACATCCCAAACATCGAAGGGCTTAAAGACTGCACAACCATTCACTACCCCTGAGGGGTAACAGATTGTAAAACCATAGCAACAATAAATCATTCATTACCCCGGAGGGGTAACAGATTGTAGAACCATAGCAATAATAAATCATTCATTACCCCGGAGGGGTAACAGATTGTAGCTATAACATAGGAGGGTTGCAATTTATGAACCATATTGAATCGTTTACAATTACGATCAATAAAACATATCAATGCAAACACATGCAAAACGGACGCATTACTCCGCGTGCATCGTATACCTCTTGATTATCTTGCAATGAAAAAAAATGAAACCAAACACATATACACAATTACACATTCACCTTGTATTTGCTGTAAAATTTAGAAGATCAATTATATCATTTAACTGGAACCAGCGTTTACATAAATATATTGGTGGTATCATCAATAATAATGGACATCAATCTTTAGCCATCAATTCTATGTCAGACCATATTCATATTTTACTTGGCTTGAATCCCAGGCAATCCATTTCGGATCTAATGCGTTTTATAAAAAAAGATAGTACGCTATTTATCAACAAAGAAAAATTAACCTCATCGCAATTTAAATGGCAAGAAGGATATAGTGCTTTTAGCGTTTCACATAGTAATCTAAGAACTGTAACGAATTATATTCATAATCAAAAAAAACACCACCATCACTTATCTTTTAAAAATGAATATTTAGGATTGTTACAAAAACATGATATTGAATATACGAACGCTTATCTCTTCCGAGACCCTATCTAAACTATGACTTTTATCACACTTTATCTATTATAATCAACCTAACTTTACACGTCAAACAACACATATGAGCGGCAAATCGAAAACACCTTGGTATTTGTGGAGCGTTTTGAATAATCGTTGCCCTAGATGCAGAAAAGGAAAAATATTCAAAAGCCAGGAAGCCTATAAATTCAAGACCAATGTAGACATGCATGAAAGATGTCCGGTTTGCAATCAACCTACAGAAATCGAGGTGGGATTTTATTATGGTACCGGCTATGTGAGTTATGCTTTATCTGTAGCTTTTTTGGTATCTACTTTTATAGCTTGGAAAGTACTCATCGGTATGACATTTTCCATTGATGACAATCGCATTTTTTATTGGATGGGAACAGCTTTTGTACTCTTATTCATCATGCAACCTTTGATCATGCGATTATCCCGATCACTCTGGTTAAGTTGGTTTGTAAAATATGATCAAGATTGGAAAGAACATCCTATAGAAGAACCTGAAAGGATTGTTCCTGAACAGATGAATAACTGGTAACAATTTATTTACTTTTTTCCCTCCATGTATTGATCAAAGAAGCAGTTGAATCAGACATACGGATCTTGACTGCAACACCCCCACTTTTGATATATCCCAAATAATGACAGCTGTCTGTTTGTGCGGCTACATAAAGTGTCTTCACGATTTGTCCATTTGCAAAACAAAAGAATTTAGTATCATACTCACAGGGTGGATTCACTGCAAAAGCATTCATCATTTCATGAAATGTAATCGTTTGAATGAATGCTGTATCATTGACTCCCCACCTGGTATACACTTTTTGATCATTGATATTGGGGAAGAAATGCATATCAATACTATCTACTTTTTTGATTTCAGGCAAAGGATGTAAGTCTACCACCAATGAATCAGAACCGGTATGGGTAGTATCTGTTTTTACTTCAGATTGACAAGCATATAAAAAGCAAACAGCCATGAATACAGATAATAAGGAACGCATTGCTATCATTTTAATCACAAAGAAATAAAAAAACCGCTCTGGATAAAAGAGCGGTTTTTCAGTATAAAATCAAATATTATTGTCCTTTCGCAGGGAATCTTGTCCAGCTTGCCATCCAGTTCGTAGTACCAAATGCGCCTACATAAGTAGTTGCACTGAAAAAAGCATCCAAACCTGTAAAGTTAGCACCGGTTAAAGCATCAGAACCGGCAGCAGGTAACAGATTAGGGTTGGTAATAGTAAATGGAGAAGTCAACTTGATATCAGCAGCATTGGTATACGTTTTACAACCTTCTGATTCAGCTTTGGTTCTGATAGCAGCAGCCGTTAAAGTTGAAGCAGTTAAACCGGATACTCTGTATGGATCAGCAACTGCATGAACCAGATTATTTCTGAATTCAGAAGTACCACCGTTACCGCTATAATCATTGGCAGTACCATCAGACTCGATAGAGAAACCACCTTTCTGCCAGCCCATCAGGATTGAGTTACGCAATACAAAACGTACTGCTCTTCTCCATCTGTTACCGAAGTTGTGGTTAGCAGCAGTACCTGTAGCGTTATTAGGACCTACAAAAGTAAAGTTACTTAGTACCGGACGAGTATATGGAGTAGCTGTTGTACCAGAACCATCATTATCAGCTTCGATACCATTACCGGCATCACCATTATCTACGAATGCAGGGTCACGTAATGCAACGGCAAACTGAATTCTACCTACATATCCGAAATCAAAATCAAAATCATCATCAGCGGTTGCATAAGCCACTAAATTTTTTGCATTCACAGTACCACCAAAGAATTCAAAAGCATCATCATTACCATACACGATCTGAACATTTTCAATAGTAGTACCGCTACCTACACCACCCAATGTCAATCCATTGATTTCAGAACCCGGGAAAGCAGCGATACCTGCATATTCTATACGCACATATCTTAAAGTACCTGAGTTATCTGTAGCATTTGAACCACCGTATACGCGATCCAAACCACCTTCAATCACCGGTGTTGAAGAGCGGTTAGTGGGAGCATTACCTAAAATAATCAATCCACCCCAGTCACCCGGATTCCGTGCACCTACTGCCTGACCTGAAGTCATAACAATAGGTTTATCAACAGTACCATTCGCCTGAATTTTTCCACCACGCTCGATACAAAGCGCTCCTTTTTCTGTGTTATCACTTTTAATAGTAGTTCCAGCTTCGATGGTTAATGTAATCCCATTCGGAACATATACATAACCCTTTAATGTCCAAGTTTTGTCTGCTGTCAAAGTTCTGTTAGCAGTTAATGTACCGGATAAAATGGTCTCATTAGGATTTACTGGCGGTGCAATAACATCATCTTCATCATCATTTTTTGAGCAAGATGTCAAAGCAGCAAAGGCCAGAGCCACTAAAGCAAGACGCGAAATCATAAGTGAACGTATCATTTTCAATGTTTTTATGCTGCAAAAGAATCGCTTTAATGTAATGGGTATGTTACGGCAGCGTTAACTAATTGTTACCTGGTATGGGGGCGTAAAAGAAGGTGCTAGGTGCTAGGTGCTAGGTGCTAGGTGCTAGGT
>JACVCQ010000171.1 GCA_016741945.1 Chitinophagaceae bacterium | reverse complement strand
GCGCTAATCTGGATCTTTCATTCTTTGGTCTTTCCGAAGCGGATCTGAATACCACATACCAAGCGGGCAATCTGATTGGTTTGGGAGCTACCACATTGAAAAATATTTTACACCACCTCAATAACTGTTATGCTTCCAATGTAGGAATTGAATTCAAATATATCAGTGATCAGAAAAAGATCGATTGGTTAACCCGTGAAATGGAACAGCATTTTGTACAACCACTTTCACTTGAAAAGAAAAAGCGTGTACTTGAAAAACTCAACCAAGGAGTAATGTTTGAGAAATTCTTGCACACAAAATATATCGGACAAAAACGTTTTTCATTAGAAGGTGGTGAAACTACTATTGCAGCATTAGATGCCATCATTAATATGGCAGCCAATCATGAAGTGCAGGAAGTAGTAATTGGAATGGCACACCGTGGACGTTTGAATGTATTGGCGAATATCATGGGTAAAACTTACGAACAGATATTCAGTGAGTTTGAAGGAACTGCAGTAATGGATCAAACCATGGGGAGTGGAGACGTTAAATATCATATGGGTTATGGAAGCGAAATTCAGACTCCGGATCAAAAGACCATTCACTTAAAACTTATGCCGAATCCATCTCATTTGGAAGCAGTAGATCCGGTAGTGGTAGGTTTTGCGAGAGCAAAAGCAGATGTATTATACAATAGTGATTTTGATCGAATACTTCCCATACTCATTCATGGCGATGCATCAGTGGCCGGACAAGGCATTGTATATGAAGTATTGCAGATGAGTAACCTACGCGGTTATTATACAGGTGGAACCATTCATTATGTAATCAATAACCAGATCGGGTTTACAACAGACTTTGATGATGCTAGAAGTGCCGATTATTGTACATCGATTGCATCGATGGTGCAGGCACCCGTATTGCATGTAAATGGCGATGATGCAGAATCTGTGGTGAAATGTGCAGAAATCGCTACACGTTACCGTCAGGAATTCAATTCTGATATTTTCATTGACATGGTTTGTTACCGCAAACATGGACACAATGAAGGAGATGATCCTAAGTATACCCAGCCACAATTGTATGCGCTGATTGATAAACATCAGAATCCACGTGAGATTTATACCCAATATTTGATACAGAACGGAGAACCAGATGCACAACAATTAGCCAAAGAAATGGAGAAGAAATTTTGGGCTGATTTGCAGGAACGCCTGGATGAAGTCAAACAAAATCCGCTTCCATACAAATACCAAACCCCTGAGTTGGTTTGGAAAAGTATGCGCAAAGCCACTGAGGAAGATTTTGATCAGTCGCCTCTAACAGCTGTTCCTCAGGAACAGATTCAGCGAATGTTTGCTAAGCTGATGAGCTGGCCTGCTGAATTCAAACCATTGAAGAAAGTTGAGAAGTTATTACAGGATAAAACAAAATTACTGGAAACAGAACAAAAAATAGACTGGGCTACAGCGGAATTGTTGGCTTACGGCTCTATTTTAATGGAGGGAAATATCGTACGTATGAGTGGACAAGATGTTCAAAGAGGAACATTCAGTCATAGACATGCGATTCTTCGCGATGAAAATACCAATAAAGGATACAATCGCTTGAATCACTTTACTGAAAACCAGGAGTCATTTCGTATTTATAATTCTTTGTTGAGTGAATATGGTGTATTGGGCTTTGAGTATGGTTATGCCATGGCCAATCCGAATGCATTGGTAATTTGGGAAGCACAGTTTGGAGATTTCTGTAATGGTGCGCAAACTATGATCGATCAATTTATTGCAGCGGGTGAACAAAAATGGCAACGTCAAAACGGGGTAGTGATGTTATTGCCTCATGGGTATGAAGGACAGGGACCTGAACATAGTAGTGCAAGACTGGAGCGTTTTCTACAAATGTGTGCGGAGTTAAATATGGTCATCACAAATATTACAACCGCATCGAACTTATTTCATGCACTGCGTAGACAACTGGCTTGGAATTTCCGTAAGCCGATGATCAATTTTTCACCTAAAGCAAATCTTAGAAACCCAGCTACCTATAGCAATATCACAGAGTTATCAGAAGGTGGATTCAAGGAAGTAATTGATGATATATACGTTGAAAATCCGGCGCAAGTGAAAAAAGTATTGCTTTGTAGCGGAAAACTCTTCTTTGAGATGTCTGATAAGCAACAAAAAGAAAACAGAAATGATATTGCCATCGTTCGATTGGAGCAGTTATATCCATTGCCACAAAAACAATTAGAAGCATTGCACAAGAAATACAATAAAGCTACTTGGTTCTGGGTACAGGAAGAGCCACTCAACATGGGAGCAGCCTCATTCCTGCAAATGAATATAAAAAATATCAACTTTGGAGTGATCAGTCGTAATGCAAGTGCTGCAACAGCCACAGGCTATGCAAAAGTACATGCAGCAGAACAGGCTGAGATTATTAATACAGCATTTGATATTTAAAGAATTGAATTATAACCTAATCATTATAAAGTAATAAACAGGTATCCCCGATGATTGAGATTAAAGTACCAACAGTAGGAGAGTCTATTAACGAAGTAACCTTGTTAAAATGGACTAAAAAAGATGGAGAGTGGGTTGAACGCGATGAAGTGATTGCTGAACTGGAAAGTGAGAAAGCCACTTTTGAAGTGAATGCGGAACAGGCAGGTATACTCACCACCGTCGGTAAAGAAGGCGATACGCTTAATATTGGTGATGTTCTGGCAAAAATTGATGAAACAGCCAATAAGCCAGAAGGGATTGCCGCCCCTACAGCTGAGAAAGCAGCACCTGCACCTGTTAAAAATGAAGCATCTGTAACAGTAGTATCTAATGATATCAAAGCAACACCTGTAGCCTCCGCTATCATTGCTGATAAAAAAGTAGATCCATCCAATATTAAACCCACTGGCGCAGGTGGAAAGATCGTAAAGCATGATGTATTAGAAGCTTTAGCCAATCCGGGTAAAAAAGCATTTGCTGGCGGGGAGTTATATAGTAGAAATGTGCGTCAGGAAAAAATGAGCAATCTTCGTAAAACCATCAGCAAACGTTTGGTAGAAGCGAAAAATACTACTGCAATGCTCACTACTTTCAATGAAGTGGATATGACTCGCATCATGGAAGTGCGTAAACAACATAAAGACAAGTTTAAGGAACTACATGGCGTCAACCTAGGTTTCATGAGCTTCTTTGCAAAAGCTTGCGCCATTGCTCTAGGCGAATGGCCGTCTGTAAATGCTTACATTGATGGAGACCAGTTGGTGTATCATGATTATGCTGATATCAGCATCGCTGTAAGTACTCCGCGTGGATTGACTGTACCTGTCATGCGTAATGTAGAAAGTCTCAGCATGGCTGATATTGAAAAGAAAGTAGTAGAGTTAGCGGGAAAGGCACGCGACAGCAAACTAACAGCCGAAGAGTTACAAGGAGGAACATTTACGATCACCAATGGAGGTGTATTTGGTAGTTTAATGAGTACTCCTATCATCAATATCCCACAAAGTGCTATTCTTGGAATGCACAAAATTCAAGAAAGACCCATGGCTATTAACGGACAAGTAGTGGTTCGTCCGATGATGTATTTGGCTTTGAGTTATGATCACCGAATAATTGATGGACGCGAAAGTGTGAGCTTCCTCGTTAGAGTGAAGGAACTTCTTGAAAATCCTGAATTATTGCTCTTCGGAAAAGATCCGGTGAAAACCTTACTGGAAGTATAGTTTTCAAAAATTTAATGTAAATTCATAAGGCACACCTGGAAGCAGATCTCGCCAATAACGGGGTATGTCGTGTGCTGAAGTAACCCCATACCCCATGATGCGATTCCAGTCATACTTCAATACTGCTGTGTCCCTTATTCAAGGATATAATGGATCGCAGCCATTGGTACATTATCTGAAAGCGTATTTTACTCAAGAAAAAAAACACGGTGCAAAAGATAGAAAATACATCACGCATCTTTGTTATAGTTACTACCGGCTTGGGCACGCATTGAAAGAATTAACAGTAAAAGAGCGGTTAAAAATTGCCTTATTCTTTGCAGAAAAAACACCCGGGTATTGGTCTGGCTTATACAAGCCTGATTGGGTAAAAAACTGGGAAGTTGATTTAGAGCAAAGAGTAGGGTTCATTGAACAACTCTACCCTATTTTTAGCATTCAGCATATTTATCCATGGAAAGATGAAATGAGTGCTGGAGTGGATCTTCCATCATTAAGTATCGGTGAGTTTACACAGCCTGATCTTTTTATTCGTGTAAGACCAGGTTTTGAAACTATTGTCCGAACAAAATTGAATGATGCTGATATTCCTTTTCAAGATTTATCTGATTCCATACTAGCCTTATCTAATGGAACAAAGTTGGATAATATTCTTGAGATAGATAAAGAAGTAGTGATACAGGACTTAAATTCTCAAAGAGTAAAATTATTGTTGCCAGCACAATTACCATCACCAGTTCGGGTTTGGGATTGTTGTGCAGCTAGTGGTGGTAAATCTATCTTAGTACATGATTATTTACAGCAAGTTTCATTGACTGTGTCAGATGCACGTAGTTCTATTCTTTATAACCTGAAACAACGATTTGATAGAGCAGGTATCGAACAATATGATGCTTTTATTGCTGATTTATCAGTATCTACATTTACTTTTACTGGTGAACCTTATGACCTGATTATTTGTGATGCACCTTGTACGGGTAGTGGTACATGGTCCCGAACACCGGAGCAACTTGCTTTTTTCAGCACTGATAAAATAACATTGTATACAGCACTCCAAAAAAAGATCAGTCAGAATGTGGCAAAAGCGATAAAACCAGGCGGATATCTTTTATATATAACCTGTTCTTTATTCAAAAGAGAAAATGAAGAGATCGTAAAACAGTTATTGGAATATCATGATTTTCTCGAATTGGTTGTACAGCAGTTGATGACAGGATATCATCAAAAATCGGATACGATGTTTGCAGCTTTATTAAGAAGAAAATATTAAAGCGTAATCAAATCACCCCGCTGAATAATTCCACCGCCAATCACATCATTGCCTTCATAGAATACTGCACTTTGTCCGGGAGCAATACTTTTTACATTTTCGTAAAAGCGAACGCGAATTCCATTGTCATGGTTATATAAGTTAGCAAGTGCTCCCTGATCTTTGTAACGAATTTTTGCCATCACTTCAATTCCATCAGAAATACCATCGTATTTGATCCAATTCATTTTGGTGACTAGCATATCATTTTGTTCCAGGTCTTCTTCATCGCCTAATACAACAGTATTTGTATCAGGATCAATAGCTGTTACATATGCAGGTTTTCCCAAAGCGATGTCTAAGCCTTTTCGCTGACCAATGGTATAAAAAGGATAGCCTTTATGCTGACCTAGTTTTTTCCCGTTTTTATCTATAAACCATCCGCCATTTACTTTTGCTTCCAAGCCATCTACATTTCTTTTTAAAAAACCTCGATAATCATTGTCAGGAACAAAGCATATTTCATAGCTCTCACTTTTTTTTGCGAGTTCAGGATAACCCATATCCATGGCCATTTGGCGAATATCTTTTTTGTGGTATTTTCCTAAAGGCATAATAGTTCTACTGAGCAATTCCTGATCCAGTCCCCATAATACATAGCTCTGGTCTTTGGTAGTATCCAATCCTTTGCTGATCACGTACCGGTTGTTGGTATGTTGTCTGATTTCTGCGTAATGGCCGGTAGCAATAAAATCACAATTCAATGCATTGGCTCTTTTAAGTAAGGCGCGCCATTTAATATGCGTATTGCACATCACGCATGGATTAGGTGTACGCCCTGCAAGATATTCCTCTACAAAGTTTTCGATCACAAAATCTCCAAACTCTTCACGGATATCGAGAATGAAATGGGGGAATCCATGATGTACTGCTGCCTGACGG
>JACVCQ010000170.1 GCA_016741945.1 Chitinophagaceae bacterium | reverse complement strand
CGAACATAATAAGAAGTTTCATCTAACCGGATAAAGCCGGTTAGTTGTTGTAAGAAGCAAATACCAACTCCTAGTAAGAGCCCCAAAACAATACCTGTAAATGTAATTACAGAAGCGTGATAGAGAAATATTTTCTGGATCGTCCAATTGTCAGCGCCCAATGCTTTGAGGATACCTACCATTCTTGTTCTTTCCAAAATAAGAATAAGTAAGCAGGTAATGAGATTAATAATAGCTACTGCCGACATCACAATAAAAATTACATCACGGTTCACATCCTGAATATTTAGCCAGTCGAATATATTTGGATATACTTCGCGAATGGTTCTGCTCATCCATTCTGTCGGTAGCTGTTCCGATAGTTGCTGATTTAGAGCATCCATTTTTGGATAGTTTTTTATAAATACTTCATACCCGCCTATCTGATCGTTCCTCCATTCATTGATACGCCTGATTAATTGGATATCTCCAATGACGAATAATTTATCATATTCTTCAATCCCTGTTTTATAAATACCCGCTACCTGTAGTTTACGATAGGTTCTACTATCATCGATGGAAGAAACGAAATGAACTTTCAAAGTATCATTCAATCCGATATTCAGCTGATCAGCCAACGCTTTTGAAACAATGATCTGTTTACTGTAATTACTATCTTCAAATTGTAGCCAATTACCAGCTGTAAAAAAAGATTTTAATTCAGAACTATCATATCCACGATCAATGCCTTTTAATAAAACACCTTCAATTTCACCCTTTGATTCAATAACAGCTGATTTAGTAGCAAAAGCCTGTACCCTCAGGACATTGTTGTGAGTTTGAATGATATGACTGACGTTACTATCGTTGGTAAAAGGCGTTTCTTCTGCGATGAGTGATTTTCCTGCTTCATAATGCTGTACCCTGATATGTCCCCAAAAACTGAAAATCTTAGCAGCTACCGTTTGTTGGAAACCATTGACAAATGCCAGAGTGAGGATCATTGCCGCTACGCTTAATGTGGTGGCAGCAATAGATAAACGTATAATAAATCTCGAAAAAGATCGCTGTCTGTTAAAAGCGATTCGTTTGGCTATGTCAAATGAAAATCCCAATGGCATGATTTTGGTAAAAATACGAATGGTAGAGCAAACCTTATGTTTCTCTATTGCTAATAAAAGTCTTTGTATTATTACATTATCATCTTTTCACATGAAACAGCAATTAATCCTATTTTTCTTCTTATTCAGTTCCTATTGTGTCACTGCACAACGTGATCCTGACCGTATTTATATGGAAGGGATACAAACGATAAAACTATTTCAGCAAAATGATCAGCAATCTGTTCCACTAATCCGTTTGGGAAGTAACGATTTACTAGAGCTGCATTTTGATGACCTCAGTGGGGTGGTGAGGAACTTTTTTTATACATATGAATTATGTAATGCAGATTGGAAACCAGCTTTGCTGAATCCATTCGATTATATAAAAGGCTTTACTCAGAATCGTTTAGCCCAATATCGGATGTCATCCATTGCTATGACTAAATACATACATTATCAAGCGTTGCTTCCGGAAAGAAATTGTATGCCCATTAAAAGCGGTAATTATTTGTTAAAGGTTTTTCTAAATGGGGATACTTCTAAGCTGGCTTTTACCAAAAGAATCATGGTAGTTGATGACAAGGTGAATATTGGCGCTAGAATTTCTCAACCATTCAATAGTTCTCAAATTAGAACACATCAGAAAATACAAGTCACTGTGGGTACCAAAGATTTGAATATTATGAGTCCACAGCAGCAAACTAAGCTGGTGATCTTGCAGAATAATCGTTGGGGTGACGCTGCTTTTAATTTACAGCCCAGTTTTATTCGTGGAAATACATTGGAATATAATGGTGAACAAGATGCTGTTTTCCCAGCCGGAAAAGAATTTCGATGGGCCGATCTCAGAAGCTTTCGGTTTGAAAGTGACAGAATAGAAAGTGTAGATCGTTCTTCATTTCCAAATCATATTTATATTAGACCTGATTTGCAAAGAAATGATTTGCGGTATGCTTTTTTCAATGATCGAAATGGCTGGAATGAAATATCCACCACAGAATCTATTAATCCTTGGTGGCAGGGTGATTATGCGAAAGTGGAATTTACATTCGTGCCATCGGGTGGTAGACCCTACCTTGATAAAGATGTTTTTTTAGTAGGTGAGATGACTGGTAATCAGGCAGGGGATAGTTCAAAAATGGAATTTAATACCGAAAAAGCGGTATATAAAAAAACACTTTTTTTAAAACAGGGTTATTATAGTTATCAATACCTGACAAAAGATATACGAGATCGTTTTGGAAAAGCTGATCCTTCATTTACTGAAGGAAACTATTGGGAGACAGAGAATGAATACTTAGTTCTATTTTATTTTCGTCCATTCAGTGGTAGGCATGATGAATTACTGGGCATAACCCGACTTAATTCTCGAAATTTTGGTAGTGGATTCTGAGTATCGGTATAATGATTCAAAAAATTAGGGAAAATAGGCTTCAACCCTTACTTTTGCACCGGCAGGTCTTACACGACCAGCTCCTGCTGAACCTCCCCAGGGCAGGAATGCAGCAAGGATAGGCGGTTGTAGCGGTGCGATGTGAGTAGCCTGCCATTTTTTCTTTCTCCCCCGAAGTAATCACTGAGGGGTTTAATGTGAATTATATGAAATTTTTCATCGACACCGGTAATCTTACGCAAATCAAAGAAGCCAATGATTTGGGAATCCTAGATGGGGTTACTACCAATCCTTCTTTAATGGCCAAAGAGGGCATAAAGGGAGAAGAAGCGATAGCCCATCATTACAAAACTATTTGTGAATTGGTAGATGGTGATGTAAGTGCAGAAGTATTGTCTACTGATTTTGCAACCATGGTGGAAGAAGGTAAAAAATTAGCCGCTATTCATCCAAACATTGTTGTAAAGGTTCCAATGATCAAAGACGGTGTAAAAGCCATTAAATGGTTTACTGATAATGGCATTCGTACCAATTGTACGTTGGTATTTTCTGCCGGACAAGCTATTCTGGCTGCTAAAGCTGGGGCCACTTATGTTTCACCTTTTATTGGTCGTATTGATGATAGTGGTTGGGATGGTATGGATCTGATTGGTCAAATTCGTCACATTTATGATATCCAAGGATTTAAAACTGAGATCCTAGCAGCCTCTATTCGTAATGCTTTACACATTACCAAAGCTGCTGAATTGGGCGCAGATGTTTGTACATGTCCATTAGACTCTATTCTTGGTTTATTGAAACATCCATTAACCGATATTGGACTGGCTAAGTTCTTGGAAGACGCAAAAAAAATGTAATGGTATATTAGCTTTTGAAAAAGCCATTCGCTATAGGCGGATGGCTTTTTTGTGTCTTAATTCCTATCAGTTTAGAGTGTTACAAGGGCTTTTGTTTCATGACTTTTAACTGCTGCCTCTAATATTTGCATAACACGAATGCCTTCTTCAGCAGTTACAGGTGGCACGGTAGCATGAATGATAGATTGATAAACTTTTTCATAATACAGGCCATAATTACCGGGCAGGGTTCTCACTGTTTGTTTGATTTCTTTTCCATTCATGAATGTATGTAGTAATCCATCATTACTTTCGGGTTCAATACCCCAATTAGCTCCAACGGGTTGTCTTCCTGCGATAAGTTCTGCTTCTTGAATATCACCACGTGTTTTTAAGAAAGATCCATTGTTTCCATGTAACACAAAAGCGGGTAATGGTTCTTTCACCAGTAGACTTGATGTTAATCGAACCCTTACCGAGGGATAATACAACAACAGATCAAAATAATCATCTACCAAAGAATCGGGTCTAAGTATTCTGATGTCGGCAAAAACTTTTTCAGGCATTCCAAATAGAACCAATGCCTGATCAATGAGATGAGGCCCTAAATCATTCAAGAGACCCGCTCCCGGACCAGGCTGTTCTTTGTGTAATTTATTACCTACTGTATTTTTAAAACGATCAAAACGAATCGATACTTCTTTCAATTCACCCAAAACACCATCCTGAACAATCTTTTGAACCGTTTGGAAATCACTATCCCATCGTCTATTCTGATAAACCGATAGGCATAATTTTTTTTTCTTTGCTAGTAATGCAAGTGTGTTGGCTTCTGAAACGGTTGTTGTAAAAGCCTTTTCAACTATAACAGCTTTTCCTGCTTCTAATACTTTTTTTGCATAGTCATAGTGTGTATTTGTGGGTGTATTGACCACCACTAGGTCAATGCTGCTGTCTTCTAGAATAGCATCGAGTGATCTGATGATCGTAATATCAGGATAGACTTCGATAGATTCAGATTTTGTACGTTCCCAAACAGCATATAACTCAAACCCCGGATGCTGTTGAAGAAAAGGGGCGTGAAATACTTTGCCCGACATCCCGAACGACAATAAGGCGACTCTAATCTTTTTCATGGTCATTGCTCTATTTGTGTATGTTTATACTTAGTCATTATTCTGATGTTCCGAAGTTTAACAAGCTTCGAACAGTTATCAATATAAAGTGTTTCAGTCTTTTCTTTTAAAAATTCTTATTTTGTTGTTGTGCAATAAGCATATAAACAAATGAAAATATTGTTGATAGAAGATGAAGCTGCCGTTATTTCATTGATTGAGAGGGGATTGAAGGAGATTGGATTTGAGGTGAGTGTAGCCATGGATGGCCATACAGGCTTGCAGATGGTTCGTAACCATGATTTTAATATGGTGATATTAGACATCATGCTCCCTGGCGTGAATGGTATTCAGGTATGTAAAGAGATGCGCTCTCAGGGTATATCGATTCCTGTATTGATGTTGACGGCGTTGGGTAGTACAGAAAATATTGTCACTGGTCTTGATAGCGGTGCAGATGATTATATGGTGAAACCTTTTAAGATTACAGAATTAGTAGCAAGGGTCAATGCTTTAGGAAGGCGTATGACCCGTAATACAGCAGCACCGGATACTCATATCTTAAAAATATCTGACCTGCGTTTAGATACAGATGCTAAAACTGCTTTTAGAGGTAATGAAGCCATCTCGTTGACTTCTACTGAATATAAGTTGTTAGAATTTTTTATGAAAAATCAATCTAGGGTATTGTCTAGGATGGAAATTTTGGAAAATGTATGGGATATTGATTTTAATATGGGTACCAATGTGGTGGATGTATATGTCAATTATCTTCGTAAAAAGATTGATAAAAATAAGAATGATAAACTCATACACACCATGATTGGCATGGGCTATATGATGAAAGAGACTGCTTCATGAATATCCGTAATAAGATTACCACCTTATTTACTCTACTTACAGGTGTCATTATTTTGATGCTCAGTGTTTTTATTTATCATTTCTCAAAGCGTTCTATTGATCGGGAGTTTTTTCATCGTTTAACAGTTCGGGGAGGAATTGCTGCGCAGGCACATTATGAAGAAGGAATTATGGGGCCTGTGGTGTACAATGAGATCCGTCAAAAACATTTACAACCATTGCCCGATGAGAAAGAATACTTTTTTGACAAAATACCTGATTCATTCTTTCTTTCTTCACATCATATTACACTGCCGCCAGATTTTGAAGAACAATTGAATGCCGGTAAGACCGTTCAATTCATTCAGGGGTTAACTTATTACTCTGTTATTCCATATAAATATAGTGGCAAGCAATATGTCGTTATGATGTCGGCCCGAAATGATTATGGTGAAGAAGCATTGAGGGATATGCGGCAAAACTTAATACTGGGAATCATATTGGCAGTTATTATCGTATTTGTGGTAGGGATGCTTTTTTCAGCTGAAATTGTGAACCCTATTTCCAATATCATTCAAAGAGTAAAAAGAATCAGTGTCACTAATTTAGATATGCGATTACCGGAGCAACCATCAAGAGGGGAGATTAGCGATCTTACACAAACTTTTAATGATATGCTGGAT
>JACVCQ010000169.1 GCA_016741945.1 Chitinophagaceae bacterium | reverse complement strand
GGATAATAAAGTGATCGATGGCAGTAAGTGCATCAGCTATTTTACTATTGAATTAAAAGATGTGCTCATTCCAAATGAAATGAAAGGTAGATTTGATAATTGGATGTTTGGTTGCGATACATGTCAGGATGTTTGTCCTTGGAATCGATTCAGTATACCACATCAGGAACCTGCATTTAGTCCATTACCTGAAATTTTGAATCTAAATAATAATGAATGGGAGCATCTGACTGAAGAAGCATTCAAAAAAATATTTCGTCATTCACCACTCAAACGTAGCAAATTCAATGGCATTCAACGAAATTTATCCTTCCTGAAGCATGAAAGCAATCATTCAAAAAAAATATAGACTTGAAAAATTTCCTGGCAAAAGTGGCTGGACCTATGCTGCTATACCTGAGATACATCAAAATGCCAATAATCCGTTTGGATGGGTAAAGGTTAAGGGCTCTATTGATGATTTTGTCATAAGTAATTATAAACTTATGCCAATGGGTAATGGCAAATTATTTTTACCGATTAAAGCTTCCATTAGAAAGATGATCGGAAAAGAAGCCGGGGATACTGTTTTAATTACACTCTATCCGGATAATGACCCTATCTCTATTCCTCAGGATTTTTTAGAATGTTTAAAGGATGAACCATCGGCTCATACTTATTTTTTTCAACTGAGAGAAGGTGAGCAAAAACAATATATTGACTGGATCAATGAAGCAAAAAAAGAATCAACCCGAACAGAAAGAATGGCAAAAGCGATTACCAAAATTGCTGCCGGGTTGACACTGAAAACCAACACATGAGAACTACTGGGATATTACCATAAACGATAAGCCATTTTAAAAGAAGGACGGTACAAATGCTGGTTGAAACCATTTTGCTTCGATACATTACTCAGCATATAATGTATTTGTGGGCCAACAAACAAACGTTTATCTTTTCCTATTCCAATTTCCAGACCAGTGACCGCATCAAATTGCATATTACGTAGTAAAGACCTGTTTTTAAAGTAATAGATATTATTATTGGCTATTCCTACATGAAGACCATTACTACTTAACATAAGATTGGAACCAATACCTCCATACCATCTAAACTCTATTTGTTTCAACCAATTTAATGAACGATACCATTGAAGACCCAATCGAATAAAATGATAAGAAGCGATATAATTTATACTATCGCTTACTCCATAATACACATTAGATTCATTGGCTCGATTCACATTACTAAATTGCAATGTTCCCGAATTACTACTACCGATTCTGTATTTCGTTTGATATAACTGATATCCCACCTGAATACCTAAGCTATTCTTTTTCTTTTTTCCAATGCTCTTACTGATTTCAACAGTTGTACCGAATGAAAAATGATCCTGCACTTTGGGTTTAATCAAATTAATTGTACCTGAACCCGGAAATGCTGTAGTTGACAATCCAGAGCTTAAGAAATTATTGTAGATGGCGTTACTACTACCTTCAAAAAGTGAACCCAATGAGTTACGAATACCACTGTTCCCAATGAGTAATTCAGCTTTCCAATTCCACCGAGAAGCTTTCTTCGGCTGGGTTAATATTTCCTGGGTTATAACAGTTGCACTATCATATTGCAAAAGACCAATAATGGCTATCTCGCTAACACCAATAATTTCAGGGATCACCCATACACTATCTTTTTTTGGATGCGTAATAAATAAGTCTGTTTGTTCTGGCTTCACATTGAGTGATGAAGTAGAAGAATCCATCTCAAGAACGGTTGGTTGTATGAATTCTTTTTTGTTTTTCATTTTTGTTGATAACGGAAAATCAGTGGAAGTTATGCCCGCATCTATTTGATTGTTTTTTTGGCGGATAGTATTGTGTATTGCTGCTTCCGGTAATGATGAAGAACTGTTTGCTGACGGGTTGATTTTTGCCCTTTCTTTTTTTGGTATGATTCCTTGTGTGATTGTAGTCTGAGCAGATTGTGAGGTTACCGGTGTCTCCTCTTTGCGTGCTATCAATAACCAAAATGAGGCGCCCGATAAACCCACTAAAAGCGTAAATAGCCAAACTGCCCAGCGACGTCTTCTTTTTTGCTGCAAGCTTGCTGCAACAGACTCCCATAGTGTATCATTGGGTTTGATACGCAGATCAGAAAGTTCTTCCCTCACTTGTTCTTCAAAAGATTTATCGGGCATATCGATCTTTTTTTCCGTTAACAGAATATTTTTTTAACCAGCTAATCAATAATGCCCTCGCTCGTGCATACTGTGATCTACTGGTACCTTCACTGATCCCTAATATTTTAGCAATCTCTACGTGTGAATATCCTTCAACTGCATAGAGATTAAAAATGGTTTGATAACCTGACGGTAATTGCCTGATGAGATTTAAAAGATCTTTCATCTGTAGATTCAAATCTGGCTGGTAATTATCCACAGGATGCAAATGGCTGTCTTCAAAGCCAAGGTCCAATTGATATTGCGGTTTACGCTTCAAATAGTTGATCGCAGTATTCACCATGATTCTTCTGATCCATGCTCCTAAATCACCCTCTGAACGAAACTGATGCAGGTTTTGAAATACTTTGATAAAACCTTGTTGCAGCACTTCTTCTGCATCGTTCATACTCTTAGTATAACGGAAACAGGTACCCAGCATTTGCTCGGCAAATGTGTCATACAGCAGCTTTTGGGCAGCCTGCTGTTGCTTTAGGCAGTCTTTTACCAATTTCTGTTCGTCTAACATGCAGTGAATTCAGGGTTTTGACACGCTCAATAGTTCTTGCGTTGCATTGGAATAAAAAAACGGGGCAAAACTACTTTAATCGATGTCGAAACAACTACCGTTTACACCCTACATTTGCCGTATGAGTATTGTATTACGTGATAAACAGTGTATCTGGCACCCATTTACCCGACAAAAAAATATGGCCGACCCAATCGCTATTGTCAAGGGTAAAGGATCCTTGCTGTTTGATGAACAAGGGAATAGTTATATTGACGCCATCAGTAGTTGGTGGGTAAATTTACACGGACATGCTCACCCTTATATCGCTGAAAAATTATATCGGCAGGCTTTGGAATTGGAACAGGTGATCTTTGCCGGATTTACGCATCGTCCGGCCGTGGAATTGGCTGAACGATTACTGGCGATCTTACCCGGTAATTTTTCAAGGATATTTTATAGTGACAACGGATCTACGTCTACAGAAGTTGCCATGAAAATGGCGATCCAATATTGGTGGAATCAGGATCAAAAACAAAGAAACAAAATCATCGCTTTTAAAAATAGTTATCATGGAGATACATTCGGAGCCATGAGCGTAAGCGATAGAAGTGTTTTCACATTAGCATTTCATGAGTTACTCTTTGATGTTGTTTTTTTAGACACTCCTACACAAGAAAATATCAGTGAACTAAAAACCATTGTGCAAGAGCATGCATTACAAACAGCCGCATTTATTTATGAGCCGCTGGTTCAAGGCGCGGGTGGTATGAATATGTACGATCCCTATTTACTCAATGAATTATTGAATACGGCCAAGCTGAATGATATTATTTGTATTGCCGATGAAGTAATGACAGGATTCGGACGAACAGGTAAATTCTTTGCCAGCGAATACACGCATAAAAAACCGGACATTATTTGTTTGAGTAAAGGTCTTACAGGTGGTACGATGGCATTGGGAGTAACCGCTTGTACCGATCGTATCTATCAGGCCTATATAGATGATGATGCCATGAAAACCTTTTTCCATGGACATTCATTTACGGCCAACCCATTGGCTTGCACAGCTGCATTGGCTAGTCTTGATCTTTTGCAAGAAGAAAAATGTATTACTCAAATTGAAAAAATTTGTACCGCAAATATTGCTTTTGCCGATCAGTTACGAAAAAGTGCATTACCGGTCAAAGATGTTCGCACACTAGGTACTATTCTTGCCTTTGAGATTGATCAAGGGAAAAAAGAGTATCTGAATCAAGTAAGTACAGTCATCACGAAAAAAGCATTGGATGCGGGTATGTATATTCGTCCATTAGGCAACACGGTCTATATCATGCCGCCTTATTGTATTGAAGAAGTGGAGTTACAGAAAATATATTCGTTCTTACTTTCAGGATGGGAAGGGTAAATAGAGAGTTAAAAAATCTTATAAAAGATACTTACCACTCACTATTCACCACTCACTTTCTTCTTCGGTGGCTTATAATCGAACGGTAGCATGGTAGCTAATTTCTCCCACCACCCCCAGTAGCCTGAAGTGATTAGATCTAACCCTTCAAAATAACTACCATTGGCAAGTACAGCTATTGTATTTTTCCTAGGTAGAAATATCTCTGATACAACAGGAGTTTTGGGCTGAACGGATAATGAATTCATTCTTACATATTCATCTGGTACTTGTTTGTATTTATAGACCACTTGCAGATGATCATCGAAATATAATCCAGCGGTAAAACTGTCAATAGCAAATGCAATACTATCACCCGGCAAAAGCTGATTAATCAATACCGCCATTTTCTCAGGTTGTCGCATTACTTTTCTGAAATAATCAGCACTGTCTTTATTTCCGTTACCTAATAAACTATCGTTAACAACTATAGTTCCACTACCATTGACATAAGTTCTGGAGTTATAGATACTTCTAACCCTTTTCTTTTCCTCCTCACTGATCTTAATCAGTTTTCGTATTTCAAACCCATTTTCAATCAATTGGTTTCTAAATAACGATCGCATAAAATGCATCATAGATCCATGATATGCTTCTATCCGATTCTTCTCCCAACGATTCAATAATCTTTTACGATCTGTTTCAATATCTTCAAATAAAGGATATCCCTGAAAATAAAATATTCTCGTAGTATAATTATATTCAAATACTTTTAAATCATACCGTAAAATATATCCCAGTGCTCTATTCTCCAGCACAATTGGCTCATCAGCAAAGGCGCGAAGAATATTTTCTTTCTTATTATAACGAAAACGAACGGTCTCCGGATTTTTAAGTTTACAATCTGCGGCCAATGCAGAAGTACCGATGAAATTTTCTATAAAAAATTTTCCATATCGCTCCCATCCATTTTTCTCGTAAGGTTCTACTACTACCTCTTGCAGTACATTCACTTTAGGCTTTAATACCACTTCAATAAAAGCGGGTAATTGAGCATATTGGATGGTGGTTACATACGTTTCATAACCGATGCAGGATACAACAACATCAAAGCGTCCCTGTGGAAATCTGTCCAGAACAAAGACCCCTTCAGCATTGGTCACAGTACCGATAGATGTGTTACTCAGAAAAACATTAGCCAAATGAATAGGCTGTTTGGTATCGCCGGCTATGACTTTTCCTCTCAATGCAGGTTGTGCAAAAGAGACTTGAAGGCTGTACAATAAAACAAAGAGTACAAATACGATTCTCATGCCATGATTTGAATCAACAATTTCCATGAAAAAAGCCATCCGCCGAGGTGGATGGCTTAAATATTAACCTCTTTTAACATTCATCACAAACCAAATAATCCATTGTTGAGGAGTTGTAATGTTTTAGTTTTATGCGTACTTGGAACCAGTAAAGAAATATTATGTGTACTTCCTCCATAACTCACCATCGTAACCGGTATTTCCTGAATGGCATTGAATAGCTTTTGCAATACGGCATCAGTTTGAGCTATTTCATTCCCTACAATAGAAACAATAGTTTGATTTTTATCTACTTCCACTGTTCCGAATGGCTCTAGTTCTTTTATGATATTGCTGAGTGCTATATCCGTATCAATGGTAACAGAAACGGCTACTTCAGAAGTTGTGATCATGTCAATAGAAGTACGGTATTTTTCAAATACTTCAAATACTTTACGCAAAAAACCATAAGCCAAGAGCATTCGACTACTCTTAATCTTAATTGCGATGAATCCATCTTTTCCGGCACCGGCTTTTACACCTACATTGCCTTCTTCTTTGCTGATCTCCGTACCAGTAGCATCCGGCTTCATGGTATTCATTAGTTT
>JACVCQ010000168.1 GCA_016741945.1 Chitinophagaceae bacterium | reverse complement strand
GCTATCGACCCTCTTCGAACAGATGGTGCAGATTTACAAGAGATACTATTAAAGTGTAACCGAATGGTCATGGATGAAGAACCGATACCATAAAAAATGAATGGTGAATTGTGAATGGTGAATAGGTTGTACTTACTATGTTGTTTTCACCATTCACAATTGACTATCGATCAAAGACTATAGACCACCCGCTACTTCTCACAAGGCTCCTTCCTTCTTGTATCAATCAAATAATGAATCTTCCATCCATTTTTTTCACGGAGTAACTGGAAAGAATTTACACCACAGTGACTAAAATTTCCATTGAAATAAAATTTGTAGGGGGTCCAAACAACAGCTAGTGGTCCATCAATTTTAATGGTTTCAAATTCAATACGCTCATCTGCAGCATTTTTTTGCAACCCTGCAACACTTCTGCCGAAATTAGATACCTGATCTGTTTTGGCACTGATATTGCCTTCTTTATCTCGAATAATGGTTTGTAAAATATTCTTTTCGGAGAAACAATTGACTACACCGGCAGAATCGGCATTGCGCATAGCAGTAAATAATTGATTGATGACTTCCTTGACAGAATCTACAGCAGACTGCGCTTGTACATGCGTGGCTGCTGCTATCAAGACAATTACTAACAAGTACTTTTTCATAAACCTTCCTTTTAATAAAAATAGCAGTAATTATGGTTTTTACATATCCGTTTATAAAAAAAGTCAGATCGAATAGTATTTCGGATCTGACTTTTCATCATCGGATGAGCTATTTATCTTAAATAGCCCAATATTTTCAACATACTTTGTGCAGTTTGTTCCTTGGCATAGACCCAATCTTCTAATTTCCCATTCTTATCATATTCAACAATCACGTGTTTGGGTGAAGGGATCAAGCAATGTTTAATACCGCCATATCCACTGATTTGATCCTGATAAGCACCGGTATGGAAGAATCCTACATAAAGCGGTTCTTTATTTCCCTCCACATCTTTCGGATCAGTATTGGTAAGCTTCGGAAGAAACACTTCATTGATATGTTCTTCAGAATCATAATAATCATGGCTATCGCAAGTAATGCCTCCTAAGACGACTCGATGGTATTCATTGTCCCATTTATTAATAGGTAGCATTAAAAATTTCTCACCAATACCCCAGGTATCCGGCAGGGTGGTGATGAATGAAGAATCAATCATATACCAACACTCTCGATCGTTCTGCACTTTTTGTCCGATTACACTGTAAATATGTGCCATACTCTCCCCTACCGTATAACTACCGAACTCAGTATAAATATTCGGCATGGGTACTTTGGCTTTTTTACAAGCTTTTTTGATATTACTTACAATCTCATTAATCATGAATTGATAATCATATTCAAATCCAAGTGAGTGTTTGATAGGAAATCCACCTCCAATATTAATGGAGTCCAATTCCGGACAAATTTTCTTCAACTGACAGTACAAGTTGATGATCTTGTTCAACTCAGACCAATAATAGATATCATCTTTAATACCTTTATTCAGGAAGATGTGTAACATTTTTAACTGAAACTTATCTTCATATCCTTCGATCTCATCTACATAAAATTCCAAGATATCTTTTGCACGGATTCCTAATCGGGAAGTATAAAAAGGAAAGTTAGGCTCTTCTTCTGCTGCTACACGAATACCTAAACGAAAGGGGTGTTTCACGCTGCGCTTATACGCTTGTAATTCTTCCTTATTATCCAGAATAGGGATTACGTTTTTAAAACCGGTATTAATCAGCTTAGCAATACGAGAAGTGTAAGACTTCTGTTTATAGCCGTTACAGATAATATAGGTTTCTTTATTGATCTTCCTGCGTTGGTATAAACGATTGATGATCTCAATATCATAGGCATAAGATGTTTCGAGATGAATATTGTGTTTCAACGCTTCTTCTACCACGAAAGAAAAATGAGAACTCTTGGTACAATAGCAATAAAAATATTCGCCTTCATATTTATGCTTTTTGAAAGCATCGGCAAACATCTTTTTTGCTTTGTTGATCTGCATCCCAATCTTGGGGAGATAGGTCAGTTTCAACGGAGTTCCATATTTCTCGATGATTTTTTTGAGATCCAGTTCATTGAACTGTAAATAGCCATCGTCATTAACATCGAATCCTTCTTGTGGAAAATGGAAGGTCTGGTTCACCAGCGAGGTGTAGGTATTGTTCATTAGCCGGGTTAGTGGTTGTTTAGTGTGAACATGAATGGTACCTTATTGAAACAACAAAAATAGTTGTTTGTGCAGTTCAACAAATAAAAAAACCGGGAAGTAGGGTTACTTCCCGGTTATATTTTTGATCAGGATTGCTGATTACTTCACAGAATTGACCAGTGCCTTGAAACTAGCCGGCTCATTCATCGCCAGGTCTGCCAGCACTTTACGATTCAGATCGATCCCTTTCACAGCCAATTTATTGATAAATTGGCTATACGTCAATCCTTCTTCTCTTACTGCTGCATTGATACGGGCGATCCAAAGCTGACGGTATTCGCGCTTTTTCAACTTACGACCTACATAGCTGTAAGTCATACCTTTTTCAACAATATTTTTGGCTACGGTGTATACATTTTTACGTTTACCGTAGAATCCTTTGGCCTGCTTGAGGATACGCTTCCTGCGGGCTCTTGATGCTACTGCATTTACTGAACGTGGCATAATATCTTTTTTTGTTCCTTCTTCGGTAAACCGATATCAGGATTTGTTTTTAAATGGTGGGATTCCCTTCCCGGGATCATGGCTTTGATTAACCTTTCAAACGCAATAAGCGAAGAACGAAATCTTTGTTGGGAGCCCCAACAACACCTTTCTTATTCAATGCTCTTTTACGCTTCTTAGATTTTTTGGTTAAAATGTGCCTTTTGAAAGCTTTCTGGAAGGTGATCTCTCCACTGCCAGTCACCTTAAAGCGCTTCTTTGCGCTGGAGTTTGTTTTTACCTTTGGCATAAATAATAATCTGCTTAAGATTACACCCTGCTGGCGGTCTCGAACAGACGAGACACTTGTTGAGCCTTACGGGAAAAATTTGGAGTGCAAAAGTAGGGAAAAAACAGAGAAATAAGAAATAAGAAATAAGAAATAAGGAACAGAGAAACAGAGGACTTTAAAGTGTGAAGCCCTTATATAAGGAATGTCGATGATTCTCATCGACATTTCTTATATAACTATTTGAAAAACAGACTATTAAAGTCATTCCATTGTTTCTTGTTCCTTATTTCTTGTTACTTGTTCCCTACTTCCTATTCCTCTGTTTTACTTGCTGCTTTCTTCTTCCCTGTTTTAGGGGTAAAAATGGCGAACATGCGTTTTCCTTCGAGTTTAGGCATGCTCTCTAATGAACCCGCTTCTGCCAAGCGTTCAGCAAATTTTAAGAGCAGTAACTGTCCACGATCTTGGAACATGATGGCACGTCCCTTGAACTGTACATAGGCTTTTACCTTATTTCCATCTTTCAGGAATTTCTCGGCGTGTTTGGCTTTAAAATCAAAATCATGGTCATCCGTTCCAGGCGTAAAGCGGATCTCTTTGATCTCACTTTGCTTGGAATTGGCCTTCATCTCCTTCTCTTTCTTCTTCTTTTCGTAAAGGAACTTTTTATAATCGATCACCTTACAAACAGGAGGGTCAGCTGTTGGAGAAATTTCCACTAGATCCAGTTCTTGCTCTTGCGCAATTTTCAATGCTTCCTGTGTGGAGTAAACGCCAACGGTAACATTGTCGCCAACCAAACGCACTTGTGGTACCCGGATTCTTTCGTTGATACGATGCTCAGGCTCCGGTTGCCTGTTAAACCTGGGATTGAATCTTCCGCCCCCTCTTGGTGGTAATGCCATTAAAACTTGTTTAGTTAAAAATTTAGGTGTTAAAGATATAGCTATTTCCTTATTCTGAATTATTCTCCGCTTTTTCGCTGGAGAATTTCATCCTGAATCATGGCCGTAAATGCTTCCAATGCTTGTGTGCCAAGATCGCCTTTCCCCTGTCTGCGTACCGCTAGTTTTCTCTCCGCTGCCTCTTTCTCTCCCACTACCAACATATAAGGAACACGACTCAATTCCGTATCACGAATTTTCTTGCCGATCTTCTCACTTCTATCATCGATCTCCACTCTTACGCCAATGGAACGAAGCGATTGTTTTACCTCTAGCGCATAATTCATGAATTTATCACTGATTGGTAAAATCTTAACTTGTAATGGCGCTATCCATACCGGAAATTTTCCCGCATAGTGTTCCAACAAGAATCCGATGAAACGCTCATGGGTACCCAATGGTGCACGGTGTATGATCAACGGTACTTCAGGTTGATTATTCTGATTTACATAATTCAACTTGAATTTGTTTCCTGAATTGAAGTCTACCTGATTGGTTGCCAATGTAAACTCTCTTCCAATCGCACTCCAAATCTGTACATCAATTTTAGGTCCATAGAAAGCTGCTTCATCCGGTACTTCTACAAATGGAATATTTGATTCAATCAATACGTTACGAACCATGGCTTCTGTTTCCTTCCAAAGTTCCGGTTCATTTACATATTTAGCACCCAGTTTAGTAGGTTCATGTAAACTCAAACGCATTACATATTTATCGATACCAAATATTTTAAAATACTTGATGTACATATCATTCACCGCACGGAACTCTGCAGCAAACTGTTCTTTACTGCAATAAATATGCGCATCATTCATGTGCAAACAACGAACACGCATTAGACCAAATAACTCCCCACTCTGCTCATAACGATAACAAGTGCCGTATTCAGCGATACGGAATGGAAGATCTTTATAACTCTTAGGTTCTGCATCAAATATTTTATGGTGATGCGGACAGTTCATCGCTTTCAGATAATATTTGGTTCCGTCCAATTCCATGGGAGGAAACATACTATCCGCGTAATAAGGAAGGTGTCCGCTGGTAAGGTACATACTCTCTTTGGCGATATGTGGCGTTACCACTCGCTTATAGCCCGCATCCTCTTCGGTTTGTTTGGCGAGCTTCTCCAATTCTTCAATGATAACAGTACCATTGGGTAACCATAATGGTAATCCGGCACCTACATCATCATCCATAGTGAAAATACCCAATTCCTTTCCGAGTTTACGATGATCTCTTTTTTTGGCCTCTTCCAACATCAACAAATATTCATCTAACTCTTTTTGATTCGGGAAAGTAACCCCATACAAACGCGTGAGCATTTTATTCTTCTCATCGCCTTTCCAATATGCACCTGCAATACTGGTGAGTTTGATGGCTTTGATGAAACCAGTGTGTGGAATATGAGGTCCGCGACAAAGGTCGGTGAACTGTCCTTGTGTGTAGAACGTAATTGATCCATCGTCTAATCCTTGCAACAAATCAAGTTTATACTCGTCTGATTTCTCTTGAAAATAAGCAACCGCCTCTTGCTTGGATATTTCTTTGCGCTGGTAAGCATTGTTCTGCTTGGCCAGTTCATTCATCTTCTTTTCAATAGCCAATAAATCTTCTTCAGAGATATGTTGTCCACCCAAATCGATATCATAATAAAACCCTTTATCCAATGCCGGCCCCACCCAGAATTTTACACCCGGATATAAAGCTTCTACTGCTTCCGCCATTAAGTGAGCAGAAGAATGCCAAAAAGTATTTTTTCCTTCTGCATCATCCCAGGTATGCAGTTTCAGTGAACTATCGGTCGTAATCGGACGCGTAGCATCCCATACTTGTCCATTCACACTTGCCGCCAGCACTTTTCTAGCCAGCCCTTCACTGATTGACTTAGCAATATCCAAAGCACTTACACCTGCTTCATACTGCCTTTCTGCCCCATCGGGAAAACGAATATTGATCATTGGTTCGATTGCTGAAAAATTGAAAATTTCTACGGATTGCGAAACTAGTGTAAAACTTCGAGCGTCGAGCCATTAGCTATGAGCAGTTCCTTTATCTTTTTCAGGTTTATTAAAAAGTAAATAGCTCGTGTCTCATTGCTCGAGGGTCTTAGTGTATT
>JACVCQ010000167.1 GCA_016741945.1 Chitinophagaceae bacterium | reverse complement strand
CAGTAATACAGGCGGTACAGACCACCAGGCATTTGATGCAGTGGGATTACCCGGCTTCCAGTTCATACAAGATCCTATTGAATATGATACACGCACACACCATAGCAATATGGATGTGTACGATCACCTGATTGCAGATGATCTCAAACAAATTGCAACCATCGTGGCTGCATTTGCATACAACACCGCTCAACGTGATGCGAAACTGCCACGCAAGCCGATGCCAAAACCTAGGAATTAATCGTAAGAAAAAACAGCTCACTATTTAAAGGCCTTTTTGCTCAGCAAGAAGGCCTTTAATATTTTCCACATAGGGTTCAGCCGATCAATTAACTCATTTTCAAATTCTATATTTGCCCCTATGGCTAAATCATCTGCGGATACTCCTTTAATGCAGCAGCATCGGGCAATCAAGCAAAAATACCCTGATGCAGTTTTGCTTTTTCGCGTGGGTGATTTTTATGAGACTTTCGGGGAAGATGCCATCATCGCTTCCAGAGTCTTAGGTATCACATTGACCAAAAGAAACAATGGTGCAGCAGCATCCAGTGAACTTGCAGGGTTCCCGCATCATGCTCTCGATACTTATTTACACAAACTGGTAAAAGCCGGTCATCGTGTTGCGGTATGTGATCAATTGGAAGATCCTAAGACAGTGAAAGGCATTGTCAAAAGAGGCGTAACCGAAATGGTGACACCGGGTGTGGCCACCAATGATAAATTATTGGAACAAGGCAGTAATAACTTTCTGGCTGCTGTTCACTTTACCGAAACAGAAAGCGGTATTGCTTTTTTAGATATTTCAACCGGAGAATTTTTAGTTGCAGAAGGAAATACAGAATACATCGATAATCTCTTGCAAGGTTTGAAACCTGCAGAAGTCATCTTTCAAAGACAATACCAGAAAACATTCAAAGAGAGCCATGGTAACAAATTCTATACTTACACCATGGAAAGCTGGATCTTTGACGAAGCTTTTGCAACTGAAAGTTTACTCAAACATTTTCAGACCCATACACTCAAAGGATTTGGGGTAGAGCATCTTTCCAAAGGACTCGTAGCAGCAGGTGCTATTCTCTATTATCTGAAAGAAACAGAGCATCCCAATATCCAACATATCAGTTCGATTCAAAGAATTGAAAAAGATGATTTTTTGTGGATGGATCGTTTCACGATTCGTAATCTCGAACTCATTGGTACCGGAACAGAACAAGGTAATCATCTCTTGAAAGTGATGGATAATACCGTTAGTCCAATGGGAGCAAGATTGTTGCGTCGATGGCTGATCTTCCCACTAAAAGACCAACAAAAGATCCATCAGCGATTGAATACGGTTGAATATTTGTTACTCCATACAGAAACCAGAAAACAGTTCATCCAAGCCATCAAATCCTGCGGTGATCTTGAAAGACTAGTAAGCAAAATACCGGCTAAAAAAATCAATCCCAGAGAGGTATTACAGCTCGCGCGCGGATTAGAGCAAGTGAATGCTATCAAAGACCTTTGCATAGCATCTGCCAATCCGTTATTGAAAGATGCAGGTATGGCGATGAATCCCTGTACAACATTGGTTGAAAAAATCACGCAATCGCTAACAAACAATCCACCCGTTGCTGCGAACAAAGGAGAAGTATTTCGGGTAGGCATCCATGCAGAATTAGATACCCTTCGAAATATTGCGAGTGGTGGAAAAGAATACCTGATCAATATTCAACAAAGAGAAGCAGAGAAAACAGGTATTAGTTCTTTAAAGATCAGTTTCAATAATGTATTTGGTTATTACCTGGAAGTAACCAATTCACACAAAAACAAAGTACCCACTGATTGGATCCGTAAGCAGACACTGGCGAATGCTGAACGATATATCACACCGGAATTAAAAGAGTATGAAGAGAAGATCACGGGTGCTGAGGATAAGATATTAGCTATTGAATTGGAACTGTATGATCAATTGTTACAGACGCTTCAACCTTATATCGCTGCCATTCAGATCAATGCACAGTTACTTGCGCAGATCGATTGTTTAACCTGTTTTGCGGAGAATGCTTTGCAATACCAATATAAAAAACCGGAGGTTCATGACGGACATACATTGGATCTCAAAGACAGCCGTCACCCTGTGATTGAAAGAAACCTGCCTGCCGGTGAAAATTATATTGCCAACGATATTTTATTAGATCCACAATCACAGCAGATCATCATTCTTACGGGTCCGAATATGAGTGGTAAAAGTGCTATACTCAGACAAACAGCGCTCATTACTTTAATGGCACATATGGGTAGTTTTGTACCTGCATCATCTGCCAAAATTCCATTAACGGATAAAATATTTACGCGTGTTGGAGCCAGTGATAACTTAAGTGGAGATGAATCCACATTCATGGTGGAAATGAATGAAACGGCAAGTATCATCAATAATATTTCGACAAGAAGTTTGGTATTATTGGATGAGATCGGAAGAGGTACTTCGACTTATGATGGTATTTCTATTGCATGGAGTATTGTTGAGTATTTACATGCATCCAAACACGCACCCAAAACATTGTTTGCCACGCACTACCATGAACTGAATGAATTAGAAGAAAAATTACCACGTGTCAAGAATTTTCATGTCACCAATAAAGAAGTAGGTAATAAGATCATCTTCCTGCGTAAACTCGCTGCAGGTGGCAGCACACATAGTTTTGGTATTCATGTTGCTAAGATGGCGGGAATGCCACCTGAATTGATCCAAAGGGCCAATGAAATTTTAGCTCAGCTGGAAGAAAAGCATGTAGATGAACCGGTACATGGAGAAATATCAAAGAAAGAGCGCCTAGAAAAAAATATCAAAGAGATCAGCGGCCCCAAAATGCAACTCTCCATTTTTGATGCACACTCTCAAACCTTTGATGATATCCGCAAGATGTTAAACGATATCGATATCAATCGCCTCACACCTGTGGAAGCTTTGATGAAGTTGAATGAGATCAAGGGGTTACTGAAGTAGTGAGTAGTGAATAGTGAGTAGTGGGTTTGGTAAATTGTATATATACTCACTGCTGACTACTCACTACTTACTATAAATACGCCAACCACCATTGATCATGCGTACTCTTATAGCGGTTATACCATTTGCATATGGGGTATAAAATAGCGATCACTCCTATCCAGACCACATAGACTACCGGTAAAGAAAAACCAAAGTCATTCGGACGAAACGCAAAATTGCCACTGGCCGCATCACTCAAAGGTCTGCCGCTAGCAAGGAATGCCACCACACAAAGCATATGAATGAGAAAGAAATGCAGTATGTAATAAAACATCGGTACACGACCATATACCATCACTATTTCAGCCCATTTGCTTTTTACTTTCTCTAACCAAATCAAAAACAACAATGCAGGTCCCAATGTCATGCAGCAATACAACAATGAGGGCGGATATTTGGTTACATTAAAAAAAGAGAGAATGGTTGTTTCGGTATCTTTTTGTGTGGTCCATGGAACAAGATCTCCATATACATTCATCCATCGTAATAGGAAAAAAGCAATCAAAGTAGCACTACCCCACCCTAATAACAATTGCTTTCTTTTAGTTGCATCAAACTCTTTTACAAACCAAGTACCCATACAATAACCCAGCAACATAATACCCGGCCATGGAATCAGTGGATACAATACCGCAAAAAATCTGCCTTCACCATAAGAAGTAAACATTTGCTGGTGTAAGAATGCATACCATAATGGAATGTCTTCCATATTCCGATAGTTAAAGCCATCCAGCATATTATGTCCAACCACCAATGCTATTCCAATCATAAACGACACACGTAATGGCAGATAGATCAGAAATGAGAGTAGTACCATCGATACTCCAATGACCCAAATCACTTGTAGACCAATGAATCGATACAAAGGATCAAACACCACTAAAAAATTAATCACTACAATTTCCAATACCATCAAAAACAGACCCCGTTTTAAAAGAAAAGTGGATAATTCTTTTTTGCTCTTTTTTTGTCCGGATAGAAATGCGGATGTCCCCGATAAAAAAACAAATACCGGTGCACAGTAATGGGTAATCCATCGGGTAAAGAATAAAGAAGGCGTTGTAGTAGTTAGATTGGTAGGATCTTCTGTCATGGCAGAGATGTGAAAGAAGTCTCTCACATGATCCAATGCCATAATGATCATGACCAATCCACGAAGGATATCAATAGAAGATATTCTCCATTTGGTTGCAGTTAGGGTCGAATGCATAGCAGGGATTTGGGAATAAGTTACGAATTATATTCACCAAAATATTTTATTAGAGGATGATTTTCAAACCCTAGTATTCTTGCGAAGGCTTTTTGTATATTGTGTTATGCAGTTTTCACATAAAAATCAAATCTTACAAATAACCGGTTATTTAATTTTTGAAAGTGAACAGATATTGCAGTTATTAAATAAGCAGTCAACAGATGAACCCTTATTTCGCTTTAATTTTTTCATGCTGGTTCGTTTACATGAAGCTTTATTAGGGATTGAAATCCTACTTACAAGAGATGATCATAGGCCTCTATTGTATTCTTTCATTAATATCCTCAGACCTATTCTAATTGATATGGCTTATTCTGGGACATTACATAAAATTTTCAATAATAAAACATTGACTGTAGAAAGTATTTTGAAAGCAGCGAAATACATTAATGAATTACTAATAAGCGAAGCCAATAAAGTAAAGTCATATGCAAAAAAAACATCTCATAGAATGGGTGTTGATTGGACAGTTGAAGTTGAAAATTACAAGACTAATCTTAATCAGACTTTCTTAAAATACTATTCCAATATAGATAGCGTAACAAATGAATATCCATTACAAATTGAAAAAATTTTTGAGAATGCAGAAAAAGATTTACCACATTTACTTGAAGTCTGGGACACATATAAAGTATACTCGCAAATGACCCATATCAATGATTTTTACGGTGAGCAACAAAAAAAACCATTAGACATAAAATCTACATCTATTTATTTGGGACTTATGCATTGTATTGATCATTTTGTGATTATCATAAGAACAATGAGTTGCTTACCCAATCATCAGAATCTATTAATAGATAAATACAACAAAATACTTGTTTCAGTAGAAACCCTAAAATCAAAATTATAAGTGTATTATAACCCTAAAGGGATAGGAATAATAAAAGAAGGACTCATCTCGTCAGGGAGATTCAAAAAGTATTAAAACATCAAATTAACATTAGGAAAACGGCTTTTGACTTTGATCCATAAGATTAACCAATTTAAAAAGCAAAAGCCACAGACTAAATCTGTGGCTTTCTGCGGACCGGACGGGACTCGAACCCGCGACCTCCGCCGTGACAGGGCGGCATTCTAACCAACTGAACTACCGATCCAATTCTATTTATCGGGCAACTGTATGCTCGATTTTCACCCAAATCTAACCTATATAGATCGTTTTCGGGACGGCAAAGATAAGGGTAAAGCATTTTCATAAACAAATCTTTTCAGGAAAAAATCTGAACCCCTAATTTTACCACTCTAAACGACGATTATGCCCCAATACCCTAACAGACAATTCCTTGATTTTGAAAAGCCTATCAAGGAATTGTACGAACAAATTGAGGATACCAAAAAGCTGGCTGAAAAGAACCCTAAAATAGATTATACCGCTACCTTAAGTCAACTGGAAGCTTCCATTCTTGAAAAGAGAAAGGAAATCACCCTGCACTTGACACCATGGCAGCGTGTTCAGTTAAGTCGCCATCCTGATCGTCCCTATACATTGAAGTACATCGATAAAATGTGTACCGATTTTGTAGAGCTACACGGTGATCGCAATTTCAAAGATGATAAAGCCATGGTGGGTGGATTTGCCCAATTAGATGGCGAAACCGTAATGTTCATCGGTCAGCAAAAAGGAACCAATACCAAATTACGTCAGCTCAGAAATTTTGGTATGGCCAATCCGGAAGGTTACCGCAAAGCTTTACGCTTGATGCGACTTGCTGAAAAATTCGTTAAGC
>JACVCQ010000166.1 GCA_016741945.1 Chitinophagaceae bacterium | reverse complement strand
TGATCTGTAATATTATTTATCGTTCAAAAAAAAAGCGCATCTTTATGAGGTGCTTCTTAAAATAATATTTTCCAAAAGATCTCTCATCCAAATAAGTCACCAAAGTACACCCTTTTGTACCGGTGGTTACAGTAGCTCCATACCCACGATAAACCATGGTATAAGAACGTTGATTACCAAATGAAGCACCATTTAACACTGCTAAATTAAAAGTGCTGCCCGGTCTACGTACATACAAGGTATCGCTTAATTGACTATTAAATGGCAGGGTTTGAAAATCAACCACCTGACCCGGTGCTATACTATTAAAAATATTTGCATTTCTTCTTGCAGAGAAAATGCTCACCGTCGTGCCGGCCGTATCTGCTGCAATAGCATTTACAAAACGAAGGCGATAGTTACCCGTAGTAGGCTGTGTGATATTGTCGGGCAAAATCATCTTCGAAGAATCTCTTGGAGATCGAACATCATCCGTTAAGATGATAGAATAACGTTGACCTTTCAACGCCAGGTTGGTAAACAATGCCAGCTGAATAGAATCAGGGGTGACCCTGCCTGCTACTGTTACTTTTAATGTTTGCAACCCTGCAGGCACTGCGAAATAGCCAAAACCTGTTGTAGCAGCAGCCGGGAACAATCCACCATAAGTGATCAATGGTCCATTCACTTTTGCATTATTGACATACAAATTGATAGAGTCAGGTGCATTAAAGACCTGACGGAAAGAAGGTGAAGCATGTATCACACGAATAAATGCCTTGTCTTCTACAGTGCTGTATTCAGCGATACGATCTGCCTGTTTTTCGCAGGATGCAAACACCATCATACCCGCTGCGATCAAAGCTGTATAGGATAATAATTTTTTCATCGGTTAAGTTTTGAGGGTGTAATTATTTCTGTGAAAACCAGGTTTCTTTGGTATGATAATCTAGTTTATCTGCACCAATTCTAACCAGTTCATTAAAATTCCAAACATATTCAGAATTGTAACGAGGTCTCACACGGTATACAAATTTACCGGCATTATCAACCCATAGATTGATACCACTTGGTGGTGTAAATCCGGTATATACTTGTAAAGTGGTGGCTGGGTCAATATCGGTATAATGATAACGACGCATATCTACCCAGCTTTCTAGCGGATTGTATCCCCAAAGCGCAATATACTTTTGCAACATGATATGGCTCAGCGTTAATGTCAATGGGTCAGCAGGAACAGCTGTACTAGTCATATACGCTGTTTTCATAGCCGGTGTAATTTGATTCGCTGTAGGAACATTGGTATTGTATTTGTCTGTCAGCATATCAAAATGTAAACTCACCCCTTGACGGAATGCAGCCAGTGCAGTTACTTTATCATTCTTTTTAAATGCAGCTTCTGCTTTCATAAATTGAATTTCGCTGGCAGTCATCACAGGAAACTCTACTCCATTTCTAAAGATGAAACGGTTGGTTGTTTCATTTGCAGTTGAGCCGGTTGTAATACCGCTTGCCCCACCCCAGAAATTTTCCGGACGATCATTCACATTGCTGATACCGGCATTACCACGATTGGGTTCAAGACCTACAAAAGTGCCATTGGGATTGGTTCTGAACAAATACCATCTGCGAGGATCTACGACCCCAGCAAAAGATGGATGCGGATTGGTACCATTCAACAGGTTCACAGAAAATGCCGCTTGACGCAAAGTACCTACATTCCCTCTTAATGGACCAAAGAAATTGGCATTCGCAGAGATACCGGTATTCGCAAATTTCAGTGTTGCATCATCTGCGTTACTAGCAAGAGATAGATTTGCATAAGCAATTACTGAGTCAGCATTATAAGAAGCTTTGTTACTCAAATGATTGAAGCTACGTGCAAGAACGCCGTATACAAACTTCTTCCATTTATTGACATCACCACCATAGAAAAACTGATCACCTTTTGCCAGATTTGCCTGACTCACACCATCACCTGTTCTGTTTAGATTCGCAAGGGCTGAATGACAAAGTTGTCTGACATAGGTATATACTTCCTGAGGTTCATCATATTTAAATGTAATCAAACTAGTGTTAAATGCTTCTTTCAAAATGACTTCCCCATGATAATCTACAAGTGTCAACCAACTCCATGCGAAAATGGCTTGTCCAACACCAACATAATCCCATTTTTTCTCTTCAGCAGCCCAATCGATCATGCGTAATAAATTTTGCCCATGATCATAATAGTGGGTTCTCCAAACCGATGCTGCATTATCACTGGCACCTGTTGTTCCACCCATCATATCATAAGCGTCAGCAGCAGAACCGGCATTAATAGAGTGCCAGTTTTGAATATAACGACCGGCAAAACGAGCATCATTGGCAGTACCATGTCCGGCACCGTTACCCACCATTGTTGCTAATAAACCCGGCAATAATTGTTCCGGCGGTACTTTTACATCCGCATTGGGATTCAAATATGCTTCATCTATTTTCTTACTACAAGAAACGGTAACTACACTGGTCAATGTAATTCCGACTAGCAGTTTTTTAAAGAATGTATATTTCATAAAATTGACTTTGTGGTGATACGATTTTATTAGCTCCTTAGAAAGCGGCTCTTAAGCCAAAGTTGATGCTCACAGGAGTAGCAATGTTTCCATAATCAAATCCAAAACCACCAACCCCTCTGGTTGCAGAAGTATTGGCACTGGTAGCAGGATCTGCTCCGGTGTAATTGGTGATCAGAATTAAATCATTTCCGGTTGCAAACAAGCTCAAGCCTTTCAAGAACTGCATTTTGCGAATCGCTCTTGCAGGGAACATATAACTGATCGTGATATCTCTCAAACGCACCCAGTTAACATCTCTTTCAATAAATTCCTCTTCCGGCATTCTCGCGGTATAATAGGTCTGCAAGTTGTATGGCGTAATAGCGATAGTATTTTTAGTTGGATTAGCCGTATTTTGTAATCCATCATTTAAAACACCCTCTACTACTCTCGGCGTTTTTCTATCTTCTGTTCTCAAACTTTTACCTCTTCCTGTCAGGAACATTTCATTGGCATTGAAAATATCTCCACCAATTTTAACATCCCAAAGAAAACTTAGGGTGAAATTTTTGTAACGGAAGTTGTTATTGAACCCAATACTGAAATCAGGGTTTCTATCTCCACGTACCAAGAATCTTTGATCAATTAAAGGAAGACCTGTGGTTGGCTCAATCAGAATTTGTCCGGCATTGTTACGCTGATATCCAAAGCCGGTAATAGAAGTACTTGGACCGCCTGTAATCAAACCACCACGAGCATTACCAAAAACCCAGGTATCAGAGATATAGAATTCCGGAACGTTTGCTGGTAAACTCAATACTTTATTACGCATTCTATTGAAGTTCACACGTGTACTCCAGCTAAAGTTTTTGGTTTGAACCGGCGTTGCATCCAAAGCAATTTCAATACCTGTATTACGAGTAGAACCCACGTTTAATGTATTCAATACGAAACCGGTTCCATAACTGGCTCTGAAGTTTTCAGCAATTTGCTTTTCATTCAAAGTATTGTAATAAGTAACATCTAAGTTGATCTTATTATTGAAGAACTTAAATTCAGCTCCTAATTCATAGGTCTTTTGAATTTCAGGCTCTAAGAAGAAGTTATTGTTAGAGAAACCATAAGCAAATCCACCGCCACTTGACTGTACAAAATTAAATACAGATTGTTTGGCATAAGGAGCACTGGATCTGGCTGTTTGTGCGAGTGAACCTCTTAGTTTGAAGTAATTCAACACATTTCCTCTCTTAATAAAAGGCAAGATATCTGACATGATAAAACTCACACTACCTGCCGGATAATTATAACTTCTAAATTGTTTCGGGAAGATAGAAGACTCTTCAAAACGATGTGAATAGGTCAAGAAAGCCAAGTTCTTGTAATTCAATGCAAACTCTCCAAAGAATGCCACCTGACGACTCATTACATAGTTTGGTCCGCCATTACGTTGTGCGTTATTCAAACGAATACGGGTAGCGGGGTTGGTATTATTACTATCCATACCATTCAGGTAATTACCTTTTAACTGTGAGCCTGATACTGCATACATTTCTGTACGGTAATCTTGCCACATGGTTCCCACCATCAAACGCCCATTGAATTTACCCAAACTTTTACGTGCTGTTGCGGTAATGGTATGGTTATATCCTTTGTATTTACGATAGAAATTATCTTGAAAACCTCTTGATGTACGAACAATACCACCTCCAAAAGTTGTTGGGAGTCTCGCAGAAGATGCAGAATCCTTAACTGAAAATCCATCATTATTATAAGTATCATAACCAAAACGACCTGCTACACTCAACCATGGAAAAGGGTTAAGGTTTACCCCTAAAGTCATTAGGAAGCGATCGTTCACGTCATAACCTCTATTGAAATTAGCGTTGAAATATGGATTGTCAAATTCATCATTTCCTAAACGCAATTTTCTGGAATCCTCTGTTAAGTATTGACTTGCATCATTATTTGACGGCCAAGTCAACAAATTTAACAAATAAGAACCAGCACCTCTTTCAGGTTTATTGTTTGTAGTTCTAATATAACTAATGGAAGGAGCGATATCAATCCATTTATTGATCTTGGTACTATTGGATAATCGAATGTTGTATCTGGAGAATGTATTGTTAGGCACAACCCCTTTTTGATCGAAGGCTGAACCAGAAAAACGCCAGGATGCATTCTTTGTACCATAATCAGCACTCACATTGTGTGTTTGTGCAAAACCGGTTTCAAAAAACTCTTTCACGTTATCATATAGCCGTACATCGGTTCCATAAGCAGGTCCGAAATAGGAATAGACATTATTATCAGCAATTCCATTATTACCTTGACTATACTTACTAGAAACTTCAGGTGTACGCGTAAGCATTTGAACACGAAAACTGTTGTCGTAATTCACGCTGATTTTACCAACCGCTTTTGCTTTTTTGGTGGTAATTACAATAGCGCCTGAACTAGCCTGACTACCATACAAAGCTGTTGCTTCCGGACCTTTCAATACGGTAACAGATTCTATATCGTTCGGGTTAATATCTGAGATACGATTGGTGTAATCTTGTCCACGATTGGGCTGATCAGAAGCCAAACCAATGGTAGCACCACCGCCGCTTTCATTCACAGAACCATTATCAACAATAACACCATCCACTACAAACAAGGGTTGGTTACTCAATGCCATTGAGTTGAAACCTCTTAAAACAATCGAAGAAGATGACCCTGCTTGTCCACCAGTAGGTGTAATAGATAAACCTGCTACCCTTCCCTGTAAACTGTTTACGAAATTTTCACGTTGCGCTTCCGCGATTTCTTTACCGGTTACTTTTTGTACCGAATAACCCAATTCGCGAGGTTTACGTTTGATATCCATGGCTACTACCACTTCTTCTAATTCCGATACCTCAGCAGACAAGGTAATATTGAGTTGTGCTCCGGAAACCGAAACACGTTTCCCCTCATACCCTACATAACTGATTTGAAGTGATTGTCCGTTATTGGCACGGATGGTAAAAGTTCCACGCTCATTTGTTTGAGCGGTAGCTGTGCCGCCTACCACCTTAATGGTAACACCGGCAAGTGGCAATTTGGTAGCAGCATCGGTAATAGTTCCCGATACTGTTTGACTCTGACCAATAGCCGGTAGTGCAAACAGCAAAAGTAGCATGAGGGCTACTTTCATGATTGAGACGAAATTTCTCATAACAGTTTTTTTGGTTTCGTAAACAGAAATTGATCGGGAAGCTTCGTATAACAAACCCGATTTTTTCAATAAGACAATCAAATCCCGCAAAACAATGCATCAGTAAGGAATTTTAATGCCGCAAAAAACTGCAAAAAATTGTTCTGATTATCGAAAAGCGGAATAATAAAGCAATGTTAAAATTCTTATGTGATATTTTCGAATATATTTAATCATAATTTTTTTCACATGCAACCCTTTACATGTGCATTTCCGCAAAAAACTGCATTACTGGCAAAAACACAGAGTTGATACCCTATAAATGG
>JACVCQ010000165.1 GCA_016741945.1 Chitinophagaceae bacterium | reverse complement strand
TGATGGTCTCTAATTCCTCCATCGTTCACTCATGATCGCCTTCCGCACTATTAATATTGATCAATATCCACTTAGCACCTCTGATATCATTGTCATTCAATAAAGGAGAAGATAATGCTTCTTCAATAGCCATTTGTGCTCGATTCTCCCCTTCTACTTCTGCTTTACCTAAAATGGCTACACCACCATTTTTCATCACTGTACAGACATCTGCAAAATCTACAATGATATGTCCACGACTATTGATCACATCGGTAATACATTTTGCAGCGGTAGCCAATACATTATCTGCTTTAGCAAAAGCTTCTTTCATTTTCAGATTACCATACTGGATACGCAGTTTATCATTACTGATTACTAGTAAGGTATCTACATAAGGCTTTAACTGACGAATACCTTCATCAGCTTGTATTTGTCTACGTGGGCCTTCAAATCCGAATGGAGTTGTAACAATACCAACGGTGAGGATACCCAATTCTTTACAGATCTGAGCAATAATGGGTGCACCACCGGTTCCGGTTCCACCACCCATACCCACGGTTATGAATGCCATTTTGGTATTCACTTCCAGAATACGTCTGATCTCATCCAGCGATTCTTCTGTTGCTTTTTTTCCAACTTCAGGGTTGGCACCTGCGCCTAATCCCTGTGTGAGATGTGGGCCTAACTGTATCTTATTGGGGATCTTACTTTGCTCGATTGCTTTCGCATCCGTATTACAAATGATAAAATCAACACCTTCGATATTCTGGTCAAACATGAAGTTAACGGCGTTGCTCCCGCCACCACCCACACCAAGTACCTTGATGATGGAGGATTTCTGTTTGGGAAGATCAAAGTGAATCATAGAGAACGTTTTTGTTGGGTTAGTAGATTAACTGTGTTTTCAATGGGACGAATAAATAGGAAACGTTGATTATCCGTGTTTTATTTTATCATCTGATCTTCCTCTTCTTTAAAGAGATCAATCAGATTGTTTTTGAATTTATCCCAGAACTTTGTTTTTCTGGTATTACCATCAATGGTCTGTGGTGCTACCGGCAGTTCAGGTGTACTGGTCACAGGTGCTTCCACTTTCAAATTTTTAGGTACTTCTACTTTCTTGAATTGCTCATGGAACTCTTTGTATTTGTGATCATAATCACTATACCCTTTCAGGATCAAACCCAAACAGGTTGCATACATTGGCTTCTTTAACTCTTCAATATGATTCGGTGCCAAATGTTCATTCGGCAATCCAATTCTTGCATTCAATCCGGTAGTGTATTCTGTCAACTGAATCAAATGCTTCAGCTGAGATCCGCCACCGGTAAGGATGATACCGCCATTCAAGGCACGACTATCCAATCCGACTGTCTTGATATGATAAGTCACAAAATCCAGTATTTCACTCATTCTTGCCTGGATAATAGCTGCCAGATTCTTCACGCTGATTTCTTTTGCTGGCATTCCTTTCAATCCCGGAATCGTAATGAACGCATTGGCTTTTGCTTCATCTGCCAAAGCACTTCCGAATTGAACTTTCATGGCTTCCGCCTGACTCTTCAATACGCCCAAACCCATACGGATATCATTGGTAATATTCTCACCACCAAATGGAATCACTGCTGTATGTTTTAAAATACCTTCATAGAAAACCGCCAGATCACTGGTACCACAACCAATATCAAGGATAGCAACACCTGCTTCCATATCAATATCACTCATCACAGCACTGGCAGAAGCCAACGGCTGCAATACCAAATCTTTGGTACTTAAACCACTTCTGTCTACTGCACGGTGAATATTTCTGATCGCATTACGGTCGCCGGTGATGATATGGAAATTAGCGCCCACTTTTACCCCATTGTAACCAACCGGATCTTTGATATTTTGAATATTGTCTACATGAAAATCCTGCGGAATCACATCAATAATCTGATCACCAGCCGGGATAAAAGTTTTACGTTGATTATTCAATAACTGATCAATTTCCCAACGCTGAATTTCAGTTTCATGCTCCTGACGCACCATATCGCCGCGTGTCTGTAAGCTTTTGATGTGGTGACCGGCAATGCCTACATAAACTTCATTAATCTCTAAATCAGGATTGCTGTCATAACAGTTCTGCAAAGCTTGCTGAATCGCTTTAATAGTTTGATCGATGTTCAACACTTGTCCGTGTTGTACACCGCTGCTGTTGGCACGGCCAAAACCTAATATCTCCAGTTTGCCATACTCATTCTTACGACCGGCAATGGCCGCAATTTTAGTAGTTCCGATGTCCAGACCAACAATGATGGGTGATTCATTGTGATTCATAAGGTATGTGTTTTAGTTGTTTCCAAATATTGATTTTAGTCAGTAGTGAATAGTGAGTAGTGAATAGTGAGTAGTGAATAGTGAGTATAAAATAGGAAACCTCACTACTAACTACTGACTACTCACCCCTCACTCATCACTCATTCTTCTTCATCACCGCCTTCGGTTTCACTGCTTCCTTCTTTTGATCAGCCGGTTTAACAGTTACCTTCTTCGATAACGGATTCGTATTAATTTTATTGTTATTGTTAGTAATAGTTTTATCAGGTGCTTTTTCCTTCACAGTTTTTTCCATAACAGCAACCGGAATGGGTTTTGAAATGCTGTCTTTCGATGCTATTACCGGCATTGATACCATTGAGGCAAGTGGATCAACCGGCACAGTCATCTGACGTATCAACGCCAATGCTGCCACAGAATCCTGCTTCATTGCTGCTGTTCCTCTTTTTACAGCTACCACCTGTTTATCAAACTGTACATTCAAACGTTCATAATAATGTATCCCCTTCTGCAACCAAGCTTGCTTATAAAATGTATAGAGACGATTGAATTTGGCATCTAATTCTTTGGCATCACCGATGGTAACAACATGATCACCAATAACAGGAATCATTGCAAATTGTCTGCCCGGCGCTATATCCATCTGAGCTACCTGAGCCATCCAGAAAGAATCTGCCAAAAGATATTGTCCGATACGAACGATATCTTTCAATAAGAGACTATCCGGCTTTGACAGTTTCACATTATCAGAAGGATATCCAGTAAACATGGGTACCCGTGCAGATAATTTATCACTCAATGGTAGTCGCATACCGGAACTATCCAGATAAAAAGACCCTCCTTGAATAGTAAATACGCGGGCAACAGGTTGTCTTTCTTCAATTAGCACCTGTAATACCTGTTGATTATCGATATACATTTCTGCATTTCGAACCCATGGATTGGTTTCCAATGAAGTTTCCATTGCACGTAAATCCAGAGACGCAATAACTGTTCCTCTTACTTCTCCCTTCGACTGAATCAAGTCCAATACATCTTTCTCATCAATGAACATATGTTCTTCAATTCCGCTGATCTCAATGCGTATATCACCACATTTTTTTCTGTTTTTGTGTTGCATGGCGGCGCCCATCAGTACAATGGTACCAATACCCACCAGAATCCAGACGGCTTGAATCAGCCTTTTTTTCCATGCAATCTTATTCATACACTAATGTTCCAATATGGCTTTTACCGGTTGTACCAACGCATCAATATCTCCCGCACCTGCCATCACTACCAATGACGGTTTCTTTTCTTTGATCCAATTGAGCATCTCTTGCTTCTCCAATATCATTTTATTTTTTGTCTTCATTCTTTGTAACAACATATCACTTGTTACACCCGGCATGGGTAACTCTCGTGCCGGATAAATCGGTAACAATATGATCTGATCTGCCATATCCAAACTTTCTGCAAACCCATCAGCCAGATCATTGGTTCTACTGAACAGATGTGGTTGAAAAACCAGTGTAAGTGTTTGTTCTTTAAAAATGCTTCGCACACCACTGATCAATGCCCTTAGTTCTTCGGGGTGATGTGCATAATCATCGATCAATACATGCTGTGCATTTTTCAATGCATACTCAAATCTTCTGCGAACACCCTTAAAATCTGCAACCGCTGCACGAATTTTATCATCATCAATACCCAAATGTTTCGCTACGGTAATCGCTGCAACCGCATTTTCAATATTGTGCAATCCACCCATGTGCAGGATAATATCTTTTATTACCCATCCCGGACCTTTCACATCAAATATGTAACTGCCATTCTCTACTTTCAAATTTGTACTTGTAACATCTGCCTCTGCCTGATGATACGCATACCGATAATTATGTGTAGCATGTAGCTCTGATTCCCTACTCAATCCTTTTTTAGTAACCAAACAGCCACCGGGTTTTACTTTTCCTGCAAACTGCACAAAAGCATTTTCTACTTCTTCCGGTGTACCATAAATATCCAAATGATCCGGATCGATAGCTGTCACCACTGCGATATCAGGAACCAGTTTCAGAAAGCTACGATCATATTCATCTGCTTCAACCACTACTACATTTCGTTCACTGCTCCAGAAATTGGTATTGTAGTTGGCAGCGATACCTCCCAGAAAAGCATTGCATCCATAACCCGAATGACGCAACAAATGAGCGATCATGGAAGTAACAGTTGTTTTACCATGGGTACCACCAACACAGATATTAAAAGATCCTTCGGTGATCCATTGTAATACATCACTTCTTTTCACAACAGTGTATTGATGTTCTCGATAATAAACCAGCTCTGCATGATTCGCTGGAATGGCCGGTGTATAAACTACCGCATCCACATCTTTAGGAATCAAGTCTACTCTTTCCTCATAATGAATAGTAATACCCTGTTGTTCCAATTCTTTTGTTAAGGGTGTAACGGTTTTATCATACCCACTTACCGCCGCACCTCTTGATTTAAAATAACGTGCTAATGCACTCATACCGATACCACCGATACCGATAAAGTAAATTTTATGTATGTCGTTCAGTTTATGCACGGATATAGCTTAAAACTTTTTGGGCAATCACAGTATCTGCATCTGTAATGGCCAATGAAGCAATATTTTTTCTCAATTGCTGTTGTTGTTCTTCATTCTTAGCCAAAGAAACCATCGTTGAAAAAAGTTTGACAGACGCTTCTGTATCTTTCACCATCAATGCGGCCTGATGATTTACCAGATGCATAGCATTGGCTGTCTGATGATCTTCAGCTGCAAAAGGATATGGAACGAATATCACCGGCTTCTTAACTACACATAATTCTGCTACAGACATGGCACCGGCTCTTGATATCACAATATCGGCAGCTGCATATGCTTTGTCCATATCCGTAATAAAACTATTGACATAGATATTCGAGAATGGTTTTGCCCTTTCCAAGTACGCTTTGGAATTGTTCTTTCCCGTTTGCCAGATCAATTGCAATCCCAGTGAAGAAAACTCATGAACATGAGCCGCTATTACTTCATTGATACTTCTTGCACCCAAACTTCCTCCGATAACAAGAACTGTCTTTTTATCATCACTCAGACCGAAAAATTGCAAAGCCCCGGTATGAGAAACATGCATAGAAGTAATCGCAGATCGTACCGGGTTGCCTGTAACTATAATTTTTTCAGACGGAAAAAATTTTTCCATACCTGCTGTTGCCACAAAAACCTGAATTGCTCTTTTACCCAACAGCATATTACTCTTACCTGCGAAGGAATTGGCTTCATGAATAAATGTGGGTATATGCTTTTGCTGTGCAAAGCGTAAAACAGGATAAGTTGAATATCCGCCTACACCAATCACCGCATCCGGACGAAAAGACCCGATCAATTGACGAACCTGCCAGAAACTTTTGATCAATTTGATAGGTAATGAAATATTCTTAAATAGATTACTTCTATTGAAACCTGCAATATCAAGTCCTTCAATTCTATATCCCGCCTGTGGTACTTTTTCCATTTCCATTTTTCCCTTCGCACCAATAAATAAAATCTCTGTATCAGGTACTAGCTTTTTAATGGCATTGGCAATAGCAATAGCCGGAAATATATGTCCGCCGGTACCTCCTCCTGCTATGATAATTTTTTTTGCCATTGCTTATACAGTTACAGTTGTGCTTTGTACTGGTGCCGCTTCCGGCTCTCCCCCGCCCTCCCCCCCCCCCCCCCCCCCCCCCCCCCCCCCCCCCCCCCCCCCCC
>JACVCQ010000164.1 GCA_016741945.1 Chitinophagaceae bacterium | reverse complement strand
GCGCCACCGCTTCCGGTGAATGCTTGAACAGCTCCGCGTCCACCGCCGCCACCGCTAAAGTTTCCTCCTCCCAAAGAGCCCAACATATCTTGTACGGAGAAATTTTGCTTATTAACATTATTTGCTTGTCCCGTAAAAGTGATTTGTCGATCTCCATTAAAACGACTTAAACTAAAACTATTATCATACAATCCTTCATCAGCATTGGCACCAAAACCTAGTGTACCTCGACCAAAATATCCTTTACGTCTGTCTTTACGAGTAGTGATATTGATGGTTTTCACACGGTTCCCGTCATCAAAACCTGTGAAAGCACTTTGATCGCTAGCTTGGTCAAATACTTGAATTTTATCAATAACGTCTGGAGGAAGGTTACGAGTAGCCATTCTGGGATCATCGCCAAAAAATCTTTTCCCATCTACTAATATTCTTTGTACTTGTTCACCTTGTGCAGTAATATTCCCATTTTTATCGACTTGTATACCCGGTACTTTTTTTAGCAGGTCTTCTGCAACTGCATTGGGTTTTGTCTTAAATGCTGAAGCACTGAATTCTACTGTATCGTTCTTCATCCTTACGGCTGATTGCGTAACAGTGACATTACCCAGATCATTCGCTGCGATAGTCATATAGATATTGCCAAGATCAACCATGTTATTGGTCTTAGAAAATGTGATCTTTTTTGAAAATGGAGCATACCCTTGAAACTTAATGTCAACGATCATTTCACCAAAAGTGATATTACTGATCAGAAAACTACCATCTGCTTTCGTGAGCCCAAAAACATCCAATGTGGAATCTTTAGCATCCAAAATAGAGATCGATGCGTCTTTGAGTGATTGTTTGCCTACCGAATCTACCAGCTTACCTTTTAAGGTTCCACTGGTTTGAGCCTGCACATTGAATGCAAAGAACAAAAAGGCAATGGCAGTTAAAATTTTGGTCATGCTTTGGTTTATTATGTTTTACGAAGCTATATAATGATCTTAGACCTGCTCAGCGTCAAAAAGATTAACGGAAAGCTAGCAGGATGGTTGGGAAGCCTCTTGTTAAAATCGGTGAAAGACAAACGAAGATAGGTCGCTCGGTTAAAAAGAGTGATTAATCATTTATATAATCCTTTGATAAACAAATGTTAGCTGAATAAATACTCTACATCTTCACGTGTAAGATTCTTTACAAAGCCTTCGTCATCAGTAATCAATTCACGAGCTAAACTTCTTTTACGGTCTTGTAATTTGAGTATTTTATCCTCCACTGTATCGGTACAGATCATCCTGTATGCAAATATATTTTTGGTCTGGCCAATACGGTGTGTTCTGTCGATCGCCTGTTGTTCAACTGCAGGATTCCACCATGGATCTACAATATATACATAATCAGCAGCGGTTAAATTCAAACCTACACCACCGGCTTTCAATGAAATAAGGAAGACGCGACAAGAATCGTCATTTTGAAAACGTTGGATGGCTCTCTCACGTTCATTCACCGTACTACTTCCATCAAAATATTCATAATCAACCCCCAATTCCTTCATCTTTTCTTTGATCAAAGCAAGCATGCCAAGGAATTGTGAGAAAATTAATGCCTTATGGTTACCAATATTTTCGGTGATCTCGCGACCCAATTCTTCTAACTTAACTGATGCATTGGGGAATTTTTCTTCGTCTTTGATGATGGCAGGGCTATCACAAATTTGTCTGAGTTTCATCAAACCTTGTAAAATGGTAAGTTGTGATTTTTGTATTCCTTGATTATCTACGACTCCTAAAATCTTATCACGATAATCATTCCTGAATGCATCATAAATACGACGCTGTTCATCTCCCATTTCACAGAAGAGAACCATCTCTTGTTTTTCAGGAAGATCTTTGGCAACCTGTTCTTTGGTTCTTCGAAGAATGAATGGGAATAATAGTTTGCGTAAATGTTCTTTTTGTTCCTTTTCACCAAACTTATCAATGGGAATTGAAAACTCTTGTTTGAAGAACTCCACACTTCCCAACATGCCCGGATTCAGGAAATTCATTTGAGCATAAATATCAAATGTATTGTTTTGAAGGGGTGTACCACTTAAACAAAGTCTGTTTTTAGCTTTGATGAGACTCGCTGCTTTTGTGACTTTGCTGGAAGGATTTTTAATAGCCTGACTTTCATCCAACACCACATAATCAAATGCTACTTCTACAAATTGTTTGATATCACTTCGTAATGTACCATAAGTAGTAATAATGACATCCGCATCTGTAGCGGCAAGACTATCTCGTGTTCTCTGTGCACCATGGTGAACATAGAACTTAATTGTTGGCGTGAACTTGCCGATTTCATTCTGCCAGTTAAACATGAGTGTTGTTGGACAAACCACCAAAGCTTTTAAGGATCCGTTTTCTTCTTTGAGATGATGTAGAAAACTCAATGCCTGAATGGTTTTACCCAAACCCATATCATCGGCCAGAATGCCGCCCCATTGTACTTCGCGCAGGTAATTCAGCCATTGGAAACCGCTTTCCTGATAAGGTCGTAATATGGATCGAAGATGCGCAGGTGCCGGAATCTCTTTGATGGAATGATTTTCTTTGAGTCGGTCATATTTTTCTTCCAACTGAAAAAACAATTCTTCTTCATCACGCTGCATGTACAATTCCTCTACCACACTAAAATGGTATTTACTGAGCTTCATAGAACCCGACTTACCTTCTCCTACCCTGAACAACAATGAATATTTTTTGATCCATTCTTCGGGTAATATCCCTAAAGTACCATCTCCCAACTGTACAAACTGTTGTTTATTACTCAACGCTTTTTTCACCTCATCTACCGTCACTTTTTGGTCACCGAAATTAATTTCGATCTTGGCATCAAACCAATCGGTATTGCTACTGATATAGATCTTGGTAGAAGGTTTTGCAGTATTGAATCTAAAGTTTTTCAACGCTTCAAATCCGTATACCGGAATATTCATCTCTTTAACCGCATCTACAAAAAGGAAGAACCAGTTATTACGCAATACTTCCGCACCTTTTAAAGCCAATACGTCTCCTTCAGCTGGTCTGATAAAATGAGAGTGAAGCGATTCTATCTTTTGAATAAACTCCTTTTCTGCTTCCAAATTTCGTTGAATGACCAATATTTTATCGGCCACAGGCATAATGATCTTCTCTTTATCTGAAGTGCGTACATCATACCCACGATAGTTAAATATGGGTTGGAATAATAAATATTCTCCTTTCTCTTTCAGTAATACTTTGACTTCCGGCTTTACATCTTTCACTTCTTCTTTCTGCACATTTCCGAAATGAACATTGTATTCTTTGGACAGGGGCAGTATGAATTGTTGTAATTGTGAAGACCAATCCTCCGCAGGAATAATAATTTTTCCTGAAGGAAGGAATTGCTCTAGTATTAATATGTCTTCTGTTCGTTTCCAGGTAAAAAACTGTTGGTGGTATTGAAACAAAAGTGCTGAGCTACTTTCATTTTCTGAAATATTCAAATCGGCCAATGGTAATTTCACCCGACAGTCTACTTCATATTTCCCTTTCTGGTAGGTGATTTCAAATTCCGGACTAATAAACTCAGTGATCAATTCTGCTTTTAAGAGATTGGCAGTAGTAAATGGTTTCTTTTCAGGTAAACAGAAAACAAACTGGCTATTACTCAGTTCTACAAAAAGTTTTTTGACTTTGGGATGTAAGTACTCATTAATCAAATGACGTGTTTCTTCAGGTAACTCATCATTATGTTGCTGTATAATATTTTCCCAGATACCACTGAAAGGAGAATTCCGATCTAGATAACGACTCACCTCTGAGGGCAATAACTTTCTCAATTGTTGTAATAATCCTTTATCATCCTCGTCTAATACTTCTGTATTGATGAAACGACCCAGATCAAGCTTCATGACTTTACCTGTGTATTTGGTTCTTTCTTCATCAACTTCTCCCTGTACTGCTTCAAATTGAACGTAGGGGTATTGTTGTTGATTGAAAGTTAGTACCAGCCCCAGTTTTACCCAATCTTTTTCTTTTTCTTCATCTTCCTGTTCCATAATAGTGGCAGCAGGTTGCTCTTCTTCTCTTTTCGGTTTCAGGTCTACAGCAGGATTCAGTGAAACTCTTTTGATACTAGTATCCAGCACTCTTAAAAAAGGTTTACCATCAGTATAGGTAAATTCGAATTTGCCTTTGAGATCGTCATTCAGTGAATAACCATACAGGGCCAATAGCTTATTTTTTTCTTTATCCCAATTACGAATAGAATCGAAATACCCCGGACCATAATTATGTAATAGTTGTAAGAGTACAATATCTTTATGAACACAAAGTGGATGTTCTTTATCAGATGAACAGGTGCAACTGGTATCGAAATTTCTTTCTTCATTTTTCTGAAGCAGAATACGAAACGCTTCACCTTCATATTCCAAATCAGCAAGTACACGTTCATCTTTTGCTTCAAGAATATTGGAGCGATTACTACGCAAATAATTCTCAGCTTTTTCAAAACTCTCCTGAGAAGAAAGCATCTTAATCAATTTAAGATCAAGTTGCTTCATTTTAACCACGGTATGTTTTTGATCGTAACTGGTTTCTTTTTCCCCCAATTGATTACGATCTAGCAGGTCTTGCAAATGAAACAATGCTCCTGCTTTATGTCTGCAAACTTCAGAGAGATTATACGGACAACTGCAACGTAGCGAAAGTGTTTTAGGGTCTTTGAATTGATTGATATGCACTTTGTAAAAGGTGGAATAACCATCATCTTTCACACGAAAAACAATATTGGACATCAATTCATCATATTCAACCAACTCTACATTTCCGAGTGCATGAATTTTTTTCCCTCTACGGATAACTTCTTCTGTACCGCTATTATAAATATGTTTAACCAGATATGGAAGTGCCATACAATCAATCAACAATTAGTGCAAACAGAAGAGTTGCAATAAGCATTACTACATTCTGTATACCTGTTTAGCAATAAATGCCACTCCGAAAAGGGCAATTTGCAAAAGTAAAGGAAACCAATCCAGTAAATGAAAAGAAATGGGAAGAATGTGGATGAAATGTTTGTTAAGGTTGGACAATAGCCCATTGCTAATGGTTCATAGCAGATTGTGAGAAAGAATTCAGCATAAAATACCATCTATTATAATCTACAAGCTATATGCTATGACCCATGAGCCATCTGCTAGCCACAAACCAAATCCCCATTCCTATAAATAGGCAGAACATTGGCTATATCTGGCGTTACACAGTATTCCAGGTCCTTTTCCAATCCGTAGGAAGCCAGTCTGTGCCAGTGGGTAGTTCGGCGAATGAATTGTTGCATATCATGTTGATGAAGACCATACATATCGGAAGCCATTAGACTACTATCGCAATGGATGGTAAAATGATCTTGAACTCGGTGAATTACAGCACCCGCAAACATTGCATCTTCCAGATTAAACCGGTCTTTCCATGCCGAACAACCTAGGATTACATTCTTTTGTTGCGCCCTAAGATAATCGCAAACAGCAGAGATATTGGGAAAAGAGCCTGTAATCACTTCAGATGCTCCACTATTTAGAGCCATATGCACTAACTTGGTGCCATTGGTAGTGGTGAGCACCAATGTTTGTCCTTCAATAAAAGAGCGGGGATATTCAGCAGGAGAATTACCATGTGCCAATCCAGGAATGACTTTACCATCTCTTTCGCCGGCAGTAATGCCACCTGTTTCTTTTCCAATTGCGATACATTTATCCACCGCATCTACGGGGATGACTCTTTTTGCCCCATTGTACAAGGCTGTGGCAATGGTAGAAGTAGCACGAAAAACATCAATAATTACCACAATGCTATCCGAGACATCATATATATCCAATAATCTGGGCGAAAGAATGGTGTATAAAGTGGGCTTCATGCTCATAAGGCTGCAAATATACACCAAACAGAAAGCAGAGAAGTAAGGAAAAGGCCAGCCTAGAAAAGCCGGCCGTTCAGAAAGAAAAGGCTACTACTTTTTGGGGGTAATAATCAATAGTTCATGTACATGTATTTCGGTAACAGATCTTTTAACACCTGTCTTGTCTACAT
>JACVCQ010000163.1 GCA_016741945.1 Chitinophagaceae bacterium | reverse complement strand
GTTATATGGTCATTGCATTTGTATTATTGCCCCTGTATTATAAACTGAATCTTACTTCCATTTATAATTATTTAAGCTCTCGCTTGGGAGTAAATTCCTATAAAACAGGCGCCTCCTTTTTTATCTTATCCCGAACATTAGGAGCCACAGCACGTCTGTATTTAGTGGTACGTATTTTACAAGACGCCATTCTAGAAAGTTTTCACGTGCCCTTCTGGGTAACCACCCTTATTATTCTAGCCATGATTTTATTGTATACCTATGAAGGGGGTGTTAAAACCATTGTATGGACTGATACTTTACAGACATCCTGTATGTTAATCGGATTGGTGATTTGCGTGGTATATATTTTAAGTCAGTTGGACATGGGTGTCTCTGAAAGTCTTGCTGCTATGGGCGATAAAGGGTATTCTAAAATATTTTTCACCGAACCTGAAAGCCGTTTCTTTTTCCTAAAGCAAATTCTTGCAGGTGCTTTTGTAACCATTACCATGACAGGAATGGATCAGGAGATGATGCAAAAAAATATTTCCGTAAAGACTCTAAAAGATTCACAAAAGAATGTGGTGACTTTAGGATTTATCATGCTAGCAGTGATTGGTTTGTTTCTGTTTTTGGGTGGCCTCTTACATTTGTATGCCGATGCACAAGGAATCGCTGCAACAGGAGATAAACTCTTCCCTACCATTGCACTCAACCATATGCCGAGTTTGGTATCAGTGATATTCATCATCGCCTTGATCTCTGCATTATTCCCCAGTGCCGATGGTGCTATCACTGCACTAACCTCTTCGTTTTGTATTGATATTATTGGATTACAAAGAAGAGAAGACTGGACAGATGCCCAAAAGAAAAAAATCAGACAAAGGGTACACCTGGTATTTGCCGGAATATTCTTGTTGTTTGTAATGGTCTATAAATGGATTGATAGCAGCAGTATGATTGGTGTTATCTTAAAAGTAGCAGCTTATACTTACGGACCCTTACTAGGCCTGTTTACTTTTGGCATCTTATTAAAACGTACGGTAAATGATACATTGGTGCCCATTATTTGTATAGCATCACCATTGATCTGCTTAATGTTGGATAAGTTTCAAAAACAAATATTCGGCTCATTTGAAATTGGTTTGGAACTGCTGATCATTAATGGAGCCATTACCTTCTTAGGATTGATGCTGGTTTCGAAGAAAGCAACCGCTTAGATTGAGTGAGTAGTGAGTTGTGAGTAGTGAGTTTATTAGTTTTGATAACCAATAATTAATAGCGAAAATCAAATTAGTCTTCGCAGATTATCCCACTCACTACTGACTACTCACTACTCACTAAAACCATTGACCATGGACTATTCACCATCAGCTACCCTTATCTTTGCGCCATGTCTGCCCCCCTCATCATTTCCCCGCAAGCGGAAGCTTATGCCCAGCTGTTTACCTCGGCTGACACCCTTCTTTTGGCAGAGATTGAGGAGTACACCAGTGCCCATCATCCCCATGCCCATATGCTGAGCGGACGGGTTCAGGGAAAATTCTTGGCTTTCTTAAGTACTATTCTATGTCCCAAAAACGTTTTAGAGATAGGAACTTTTACCGGATACAGTGCGCTTTGTCTGGCAGAAGGACTTCAGAACCATGGAGAACTCCATACCATTGAATGCAGGGAGGAGGATGCCCAAACAGCCAGGAATTATTTTAGCAAAAGCTACAGAAAGGATCAAATACATTTGCACGTCGGAAATGCGGGGGAAATCATTCCAACACTTGAGCGTCCATGGGATCTGGTTTTTATTGATGCGGATAAGACAGGCTATATTGATTATTATGAACAAGTAGTTCCCCATTTGGCGGAGAATGGTATTATTCTTGCAGACAATGTGCTGTTTCATGGACAGGTATTGGAAGAAACAATTCATGGAAAGAATGCCAAAGCCATACATGCATTCAATGAACACGTAAAACAAGATCCAAGAACGGAACAAGTTTTACTCACCATCAGGGATGGATTACTGATGGTCAAAAAGAAAATGTCATGAAGAAAATCATCTTATTGATCACGCTATTCAGCACTGCACTGCTAACTGCCGTTGCACAGACTCCTAGTGTGAAAGAAAGAACAGAAGCTTATATCAATAGCTATAAAGACCTTGCTATTCAGGAAATGATCCGTACAGGTGTTCCTGCTTCTATCAAATTGGCACAGGGTATTCTGGAATCACAGTTTGGCGAAAGTCCTTTAGCAAAAAATGCCAATAATCATTTCGGTATTAAATGTAAAACTGAATGGACCGGAGAAAAAACATTCCAGGATGATGATGCCAAAGGAGAATGTTTCCGTGTGTACAAATCACCAGAAGAATCTTATCGTGATCATTCAGATTTTTTAAAGACACGTCCACACTATTCTTTTCTCTTCAAACTAGAACCCACAGATATTACCGGTTGGGCATATGGATTAAAAAGAGCTGGCTACGCTACCAATAAAACCTATCCTGAAAAGTTATTACGCGTTATTGAGGATTATCAACTCAATCAGTACACCATACAGGGTATTGCTATGATGGAAAATAAAACTTCTCCTATTATCGCACCTGCACAAAGTGTAACAATAACCAATGCAACTCCTGAACAGCCACTTGTACTTACGATCAAAAATGAAACTGTCATTAAAAATGATACGCCAAAGTCAGCTGTAACAAAAGAAGAAACAGAAGCTACACAAGTAGACCTTCAGACAGCTACTACAAGTGTTGAAAAAATAAAGCCGACAGAAGAAACAGAAAAGAAATCAACCACTGTTCCAACAGAAGAAAAGAAAGTGGTTACTTATCCAGAAGGCATATTCACCATCAATCATACAAAAGCGGTACACGCCAAAGAAGGCAGTTCTTTACTAGCATTGGCACATCACTATGATATTAGTCTGAGTAAACTTTTTGAATTCAATGAATTGTCAGAAATGGACATACTTGATATGGATCGGATACTCTTCATTGAGAAAAAACAAAAAAGAGGTGCTTCAGATTTTCATGAAGTAACTGTAGGTGAAAAGCTACACGATGTTTGTCAGAAAGAAGGTATTAGAATGGAGAGCTTATTAGAGTATAACAAATTAAAGAAAGACAGTCAGCTTTCTGCCGGACAAAAATTATTTTTACGCTCCCCTACAGAAATCAATAAAGGAACAAAAAAGAAATCTACAAAATAACAGATCCATGCAGGTAATAAAAGTTCATGACAAAGAGTTTGTTCCTTATTTGCCGGAAACTTTGATCCATGAAAAGATCAAAGAATTAGCAGTTCAATTAGATAAGGACTATCTGGGTAAAAAACCTCTCTTTATCTCCATTCTAAATGGATCTTTTATGTTCTCTGCAGATTTGTTCAAAGTGCTATCCATTGAAGCTGAGATTTGCTTTATTAAATTAGCTTCCTATAAAGGAACCAAGTCAACCGGACATGTGATTACTGCAATTGGATTAGATACTGAGATCAATAACAGGCATGTGGTAATATTAGAAGACATCATTGATACTGGTAAAACATTAAGTGAGTTTTTACCACAACTCATCAATCAACAGCCACTTTCTTTGAAAGTTGCTGTTTTACTTCATAAACCTGATGCCATGAAGTATCCGGTTAAAATCGACTATTGCTGTTTTACTATCCCTAACCGTTTTGTTTTGGGTTATGGACTGGATTATGATGGTTTAGGTAGAAATATCCCTGAAATCTATCAACTCAAAGACGAGGCATAACAAGGCTTTAACGGATTTTATATACCTAGTAGCAGCAATTTTACGTTAACTTGTTATGTAAACCCCTGCCAAATGCGCTCATTCATTTGGATACTGCTATTGCTATCAGCTGCTCATGTTGCACACGCACAATATTATTTACGCGGTGAGATCAGAAATGAGCAAAGTGTTTTATTGAGTGGCGTCAAAATAAAAATCGGTTCAAAACCTAATCTTATTTTTTATTCAGGAGGCAGTGGTTCTTTTGGTATCCCAATACCTAGGGCTAAAGATAGCATACACTTAAGCTTTGAAGGCTATGAGCCATTCAGTGTATATGCAGACAGTCGGCAGTTTCAAATGATTCAGATGAAAGCAAGTTCAGGCACTTCGAAATTGTATAAAAACTACAAAGCGTCTATTGTAAAAAATTTTTCTACAGGATTTGTAATGAACAGTTTAGGTTTGGGAGAAAGTTATACAGGTATTATTGAGAATGATTTTATTAAAACAAATATATTTCCTGAGACAGGATTCTCCTTGAATATTGATAATGCCTCTTATAGTAATATCAGAAGATTCATCAATAATGGAATGATGATTCCACAAGATGCAATCCGTATTGAAGAAATGCTAAACTATTTCAGCTTACCACTTCCTCCAAATAGCGTACAGCAAAAGGGAGGTTTTGCTTACGCATTTGAACATAGCAGTTGTCCATGGAATCCCCAACATCAACTACTGTTTTTACAGTTACAAGCTCCCACCATTCCGCTTCATGAAGTACCGCCATCTAATCTTGTTTTTCTGATTGATGTCTCCGGCTCAATGGATAAACCCAACCGATTACCCTTATTGCAAGCCGGTTTTCGCCTACTCATCAATAACCTCAGACCTATTGATACTGTTTCTGTCATTACCTATGGTGGTGGTGTAGCAATGGTATTAGCCCCTACGGGCGGACAACACAAAGACCTGATCAGAAAAGCCATAGATTCATTATCTGCCGGAGGCGATACACCCGGCTCCGGAGCAATCCAATTGGCATATGAAACAGCAAAGAAAAATTTTATCAAAGCAGGAAATAACCGTGTCATATTAGCTACCGACGGAGATTTCAATGTTGGACAATCATCTGAGAAAGAATTGGAGGAATTGATTACACGTTATCAAATGAGTGGTATATACCTTACTTGTTTGGGAGTAGGTATGGGTAACTATAAAGACAGTAAACTGGAAACGCTGTCTAAAAAGGGTAATGGCAATTTTGCATACATTGATCAAATCAGAGAAGCAGAAAAAGTATTGGTAACGGAGTTTACAAAAAATATTTTCACTGTGGCCAATGATGCATCTATTACACTTCAATTCAATCCCGAAACAGTTGCTGCATATCGACTGATTGGATTCGATAATAAAAAAATAGCCTTAGCAGATAGCACCAGCACATTAGAAGGAGGAGAAATAGGAAGTGGACATGCCATCATGGCGATTGCAGAAATTATTCCAGCAAAGGATAGCACTAATTCTGCGAATACTTCTTTAGCTAAAGTAATATTACGTTACAAAGATCCTTCAAGTGGTGTTCAAAAGGAACAAGATTTCAAAGCATATTATCGCGGACGTAACATAGAACAAACAGATAGTACTTATCGTTTTGCTGCAGCTGTTGCTATGTTTGGGAATGTCTTACGCCGATCAAAATTCATACATGGATTTCAATTGGAAGATGTTGTTTTATTAACTAAGCAAGCTGTGTCATCCAAAAACACGCTTCAACAGGAATTCCAACAATTGCTGGAAAAAGCAATCCGACTATATCATCCATCAAAGAAAAAAAGAAAATCAGATTAACTGAATGCCTCTTTTACGCGATCAAAGAAACTTTTATCGCTTTTTGTGGGTTGAGGTTTAAAGTTCGGACTATTACCCAGTTTTTCCAATATCTGGCGCTCTTCATCACTTACTTGCTGTGGTGTCCAAACATTTACATAAATCAATTGATCTCCCTTATTATACCCTTGTACTTCAGGAAATCCTTTGCTTTTTAATCTGAATATTTTACCACTCTGTGTACCTGCCGGAATTTTAATCTTTGCCCTTCCGTCAATAGTAGGTACTTCAACTTGCGTTCCGAAAACCGCATCTGAAAAAGAGATATGAAGATCATAAGCAACATTCAACCCATCACGCTGTAATTCAGAATGCGTTTCTTCTTCAATTTGAATGATTAAGTCACCAGCAAATCCACCACGTTCACCGGCATTTCCTTTCCCGCTCATGCTTAACTGCATTCCTTCTGAAACACCTGCTGGGATATCGATACTGATGGTTTCTTCTCCATATACCCT
>JACVCQ010000162.1 GCA_016741945.1 Chitinophagaceae bacterium | reverse complement strand
CATCATTTTTATTGGACAAATCAGCAAACCAGTATACTTCTATATTCAACCTGACTTTGCCAGCTCGGCTTCATCTACTAATCAGCACTATGGCCAGTTAAGAGATGCTTATTTTGATTTGGGGGTAGACAAAAAAAATGAGTTTCGATTTCGTATTGGGCAGAGCAAAATACCTTATGGTTTTGAGAATATGCAATCTAGTCAAAACCGTTTGCCATTAGACCGTAATGATGCATTAAACAGTGCTGCTTCTAATGAACGTGATATTGGTGCATTTTTCTATTGGGCGCCTTCCAAACAAAGAGAATTGTTTACATCATTAGTAAGAGACGGATTGAAAGGGTCTGGTGATTATGGTGTATTTGCTTTTGGTGTATACAACGGACAAACCGCCAATAGACCTGAGCAAAACGACAAATTACATGTGGTGACACGCTTCTCGTATCCATTAATAATTGGCAATCAAATCATTGAACCCGGCATTCAAGCTTATACAGGCCAGTACGTAGTTACCAGAGAACAAACCAGTAGTGGTGCTAAATTCAAAGCTGATCGTAATTATCTTGATCAACGCATAGCAGCCACTTTTGTTTTGTATCCAAAACCTTTTGGTATCTTAACTGAATACACCCTTGGTAAGGGACCTGAATTCAATCCTGCCACTGATTCTATTGAAACAAGATCTCTACACGGAGGTTATATCACATTGTCTTATATGCTGAAGAAAAAAGAACAAGTGTTGATTCCTTTCATTCGTGGGCAGTACTACAATGGCGGCAAGAAGCATGAATTGGATGCAAGAAGTTATCGTGTGAGAGAATTGGAAATTGGTTTGGAATGGCAACCTGTAAAACAATTTGAATTGGTAGCCATGTATACTATATCCTCTCGCAGGTATGAAGACTTCATTTTACAAAATAATTTACAGCAAGGCAACTTGCTTCGTTTACAAGCGCAGATAAATTTCTAACTTAGGGTTCTTCATCAATTACCCATTACAATGGCCGAAATTAAAACCAAACCCGGAGAAGAAAACATCACAGAATTTCTGAACAGCCTTACACCTGAAACTAAAAAGAAAGATGCTTTTCAATTATTGGAACTTTTTGAAAGAATCACAGGATTCACGCCTCAGTTATGGGGTGGTACAATAGTAGGTTTTGGAAAATACCAATACCAACAAAAAGGCGGACAAAAAGGAGAATGGTTCTTGAGTGGTTTTGCTCCTCGCAAATCAAATATTAGCATTTACACCATGGCTGGTTTTGAACAATATGAATCATTACTCAAGCAATTGGGCAAATACAAAACTGGGATGGGTTGTTTATATATCAACAAGCTAGCCGATGTTGACTTGACCATCTTAGAAAAAATTGCTCATGCTTCTTTTGAAGAGATGAAGAAAAAATCCACTACACTAGTACGTTACTGACGCACAGGTAATGGCTTTCCTACTTCTACCGAACAATCATGTCCAGGTTGACCATGTGGTGGATTGATTAATATTTTTCCGCCGGCACTGGGTGCAGACTGCATCATTGGCGCATTTTGAGGTGCTGGTGTTGAATTCATTTGTATAGAAGAAGGTGCCTTACTTGTATTGGGCGCACTATTCAAGGGTGCTCCAACAGCTATATCACAACGATGACCAGGCAGACCATGTGCAGGATTCAAAGCAATGGGTGCTGAATTCGATTCAGGTGCTTTTGGCGTTGAATCAGAAACAAGCGGCGCAGCAACAGTTTGTGGTGGTGGTGCTACGGTATTCATTTCTACATTACCTTCTCCTTCATTGCTGTTACAAGCAGCCGCTAATAGCGTTATTATCAAAAGACTTACAATTCTCATGGTTTTGTTTTTAGTAAAGCTAATGGTTTACAATTTCATATTGGCTTTAAAAACACGAATAAAATTGCCTCCCAATATTTTTTGGATATCTTTTTTCTTATATCCCCTATCTAATAATCCTTTGGTAATCATGGGTAATCCGGTTACATCATCCAATTGCTGTGGTGAAGAGCTGATTCCATCAAAATCAGAACCCAATCCTACATGATCCACACCAATCAGTTGTACAATATAATCCAGATGATTCAATAATAATGACAAAGGGGGACGAAGTCCTTTTACTTCATCCGGATATCTTTCAAATAATACCTGAGATGCATAATAAGGTTCGGGATTGATCTTACGCAATGAATCTCTCTCAGTCTTATGTGCTTGCAAAAAAGCATTGTTACGAGCATTGAATCCGCTATCCAAAAAACCAGAATAAAAATTCAAATGAACTACACCATTGTTTTTAGCAATAGCTTTCAACTGATCATCTTTCAAATTACGTGATACCGGACAAATAGCATGCACGCAGCTATGTGAAGCAATAACAGGTTTATTTGTTGTTGCAATGGCATCCCAAAAAGTACGTTCTCCTACATGCGATACATCAACGATCATACCTAATTGATTCATACGTTGAACAATCTGTTTACCCAACGCAGTAAGTCCCCTTCTCTCCATAGGCAGCGTATCTTTTACTTCATCGGCAGCAGAAGTAGCCCATACAGTAGAATTGTTCCAAGTCAGTGTCATATAGCGAACACCTCTTTCAAAGAGTTGATCTAACTTTTGTAAATCATCTTCAATCATATGCCCACCTTCCACACCCATCATTGCCCCCAATTTATTTTCTCGAACAGCTCGTTTTAAATCTGCCGGCGTTTTCACAATCATCATTTCTGATGGATTTCTAGCTACCCAAGCATATACAGAATCAATTTCCTGATTGGCCCTTTTGTAGGCAGTTCCTTTTCCAAAACCACCATCGCAGAAAATGGAAAATACTTGTATATCCATACCACCTTCTTTCATGCGTTGCAAATCAGAGTGTGTTTTCCCTTTCAAGTTCTGATCAAACCGAACACCTTTATCAGCTGCTTGTGTGGGAAAATCGTTGTGCGTATCAATGACAATGGACCGTTGGTGCAATTTTTTATACGATTGCGACATCGCCAATAAAGGCATAAGCAATAAAGAAAATACAATTGTTTTTTTCATAGCATAAACTTAAAGGATACGATTTATTCAATTGATTTACGTAATGCCTTACCGGCGCGTATTCCGGTATGCTGACCTTCGTTAACGGTTATTTGTCCATTCACCAATACATAACTGAACCCGGATGAATATTGATGTGGTTGATCAAATGTAGAACGATCGATCACCGTATTTTCATCAAAGATGACAATATCTGCTGCCATTCCTTCCAACAATAATCCACGATCTTTTAATCTGAATTTGATTGCGGGCAGTAAAGTCATTCTGCGAATGGCTTCTTCGAGTCCAATTACTTTTTCTTCACGAACATATTTCCCTAATACCCTTGCATTGGTTCCATATCCACGTGGATGTGGATTGCCTTGTTGGTAGATACGAATGCTGGCATCAGAAGCAAACATATTGAAGGGATATTGCATGATCGTTTTTACATCATCCTCACTCATTCCATGAAATACCATTCCCGCACCACCTTGCTCCATCATTTGAATAATCACTTCCGCTTCTGACACAGAGGTATGAGGATTCCCTTTCAATAGATTTACTTGTTCAATACTCTTTCCATTCAAAGTAGTATCTGCTTCAAAATAAGCAACTACCGGATAACTGAAATGTTGCAGTTTTCTTTTGGCAAGCTTTTGTAACATATACTGCTTGACTTCTTCTCGAATCTTCGAATTTTTTAGCCTGGCGTTAATCGAATCCCTACCATCAGCCAATACCCAATCAGGTAATAATGTGCTGAGTGAAGTACTTGAAGCGGTATAAGGATATTGATCAATGGTGACATCCAATCCTTGTTGTCTTGCCTGCATTATCATAGGAATGGTTTCATTACTTCTTCCCCAATTTTGCTGCCCACTAAGTTTGAAATGTGATATCTGAACCGGCAAACCTGCTTCTTTACCAATGTACAATGCTTCTTCAATAGCTTGTACTATACTATCACCCTCATCTCTCATATGGCTTGCATAAACGCCTTGGTATTTTGCCGTTACTTTTGCGAGCCGAACAACTTCCTCGGTTTTAGAATAGGTGCCGGGAATATAGATGAGTCCGGTAGACATTCCCACCGCTCCGCTTTTCATGGCTTTTTCTACCAACTGCTCCATTTGTAATATTTCCGCTTCGGTAGGATCTCTGTTCACTGTTCCCATCACAGCTTTACGTACATCATTATGTCCGATCAACGCTGCAACATTCACCGAAGTACGCAAGCTATCTACCATAGTTAGGTAAGCATCAATGTCAGCTTGCGATAATCCACAATTACCGGTGATGACAGTTGTAACACCATCATAAATGAAATTGGCTGCTTCCGGATGTTTTTTTTCGTCTTTTTCAATATGGGTATGTACATCAATAAAGCCTGGAGCTACTATTTGTTGTCTTGCATTTATAATACGATTGGCAGTCCATTTACCCAAGTTCCCGATGCGTACAATTTTTCCATTGCTGATAGCAATATCACCATAGTACCAGGAATTGCCCGTTCCATCGAGTATGCGACCATTTTTTATGAGTATATCTGCCTGCTGCGCCTTTGCTATACAGCATAAAAGAAGAAGAATGACCAATAAACGCATATAAAAAGATTATGCTGAAAGATAAGCAATCTTAATAGACCGGTTTAGAAGCAATTTAGCTGTGAGCTTCGAGCCAAGAGCTATGAGCCGTCTAACCCAGAGGCCTATCGAAAGATAGCTGAACTTAGCAGCCAAAACTCAGCCTGAAAGCTGTAATTTTGCACTCCATAAAAAAACAGATATGCTGGATAAGCTCGATGCCATCAAAGCCAGATTTGAACAAGTAGGTATAGCACTTACCAATCCTGAGATCATCAACGATCAGAAGCAGTTTGGTGCTTATAGCAAAGAGTATCGTTCTTTGGAGAAGATCGTGAAACCTTATGATGAATATCAAAAGGTGATGGCCGACTACACTTTTGCCAAAGACAATCAGAACAGTAGCGATCCCGATATGCGTGAGTTAGCTAAAATGGAATTGCCCGAACTGGAAGAAAAAAAAGAGGCGCTGGAAAAAGAATTGACCAAACTGCTTATTCCGAAAGACCCACAGGATGATAAAAATGCCATTCTGGAAATACGTGCCGGTACAGGTGGTGATGAAGCCAGTTTATTTGCCGGTGATCTCTTAGGCATGTATTTGCGCTATTGTGCTAAAAAAGGATGGAAAGCCGCTGTAGTCAGTGAAAGTGAAGGAACGGTGGGCGGATACAAAGAAGTTGTGGTAGAAGTAACCGGTGAAGATGTGTATGGCACTCTAAAATTTGAAAGTGGTGTACATCGTGTTCAGCGTGTGCCTGATACAGAAACGCAAGGACGTGTACATACATCAGCCGCTACTGTTGCTGTAATGCCGGAAGCGGAGGAAGTGGATTTTGAATTGAAAGAAAGTGATGTGAAAATGGAAACTGCCCGAAGTGGTGGTGCGGGCGGACAAAACGTTAACAAAGTAGAGACCAAAGTATTCTTGACCCATATTCCTACCGGTGTAGTGGTGGTGTGTCAGACCGAGCGTTCTCAGTTAGGTAACCGTGAGAAAGCCATGACTATGTTGCGTACCAAATTGTATGAGGAACAAGTCCGCAAACAAGAAGAAGAAATTGCACGCCATCGAAAAACATTGGTAAGTACCGGTGACAGAAGTGCGAAAATCAGAACCTATAACTGGCCACAGGGGCGTGTCACCGATCATCGTATTGGGTTGACTTCCTACAACTTAGATGCTGTAATCAATGGAGAAATTGATGAATTCATTGAAGCATTACAAGTTGCTGAGAATGCTGAAAAAATGCTGGTGCAATAAAATTATTCTTTCTTCCTATTTGCATCATTAGTATGACAGCGGTTGTCTATATTTATATAGTAAAAATCTGTTATGCAGAAAATTTTTGTATGCATTTTCGTAATTCTCCTATTGTCAGGTAATAGCCGGGCACAAATAGGTTCCTATTCATTTTCAGGAAACTCCAATGTATTATACAATGATGGCTATGGAATACCTTGGTCAAA